>NZ_JBVHVT010000015.1:109139-123128 GCF_055564695.1 Streptomyces sp. NPDC029014 | reverse complement strand
CACAAGAAGACAACCCACCCCCCCCCCACACCAAATCTCATCCAACCCACCCCCCCCCCCCCCCCCCCCCCCCCCCCCCCCCCCCCCCCGGGGCGTCAGGAGCCGAGGACGGTGGTGAGGAACTCGCCCGTCCAGGCCAGCAGCTCGCGGCCGACCAGCGGCTTGCCGCCCACCCTGGCGGTCTTCGGCCGCGGGACCAGCACCTGGGAGGCGGCGGCCTTGACGACCGTCCCCGGGTAGAGGCGCTTGAGGCGCAGCTCCTGCGATTCGCGCAGTTCCACCGGCGAGAAGCGGATGTTGTTGCCCTGGAGGGTGATGTCCCCGACCCCGCAGGCCCGGGCGAGCATCCGCAGGCCGGCGACCAGCAGCAGGTTCTCCACCGGCTCCGGCAGCTTGCCGTAGCGGTCGGTGAGTTCCTCGCGGACCGCCTTGATGTCCTCCTCCGAGTTCGCCGACGCGATCGACCGGTACGCCTGCAGGCGCAGCCGCTCGCCCGGCGCGTAGTCGTGCGGGACGTGGGCGTCGACCGGCAGCTCGATCTTGACCTCCAGCGGCGGCTCCTCCTCCACCCCGCCTTCCACGGCGGCCCGGTAGTCCGCCACGGCCTCGCCGACCATCCGGATGTACAGGTCGAAGCCGACGCCCGCGATGTGGCCGGACTGCTCGCCGCCGAGCAGGTTTCCGGCTCCGCGGATCTCCAGGTCCTTCATGGCCACGTACATGCCCGCGCCCATCTCCGTGTGCTGGGCGATGGTGGCGAGGCGCTCGTGCGCGGTCTCGGTCAGCGGCTTCTCCGGCGGGTAGAGGAAGTACGCGTACCCGCGCTCGCGGCCGCGGCCGACGCGGCCGCGCAGCTGGTGCAGCTGGGAGAGGCCGAAGTTGTCGCCGCGCTCGACGATGAGGGTGTTCGCGTTGGAGATGTCGATGCCCGACTCGACGATCGTCGTCGAGACGAGCACGTCGAACTTCTTCTCCCAGAAGTCCACCACGACCTGTTCCAGGGCCTGTTCGGACATCTGGCCGTGGGCGGTCGCGATCCGCGCCTCGGGCACGATCTCGCGCAGCCGGGCCGCGGCCCGGTCGATGGACTCGACCCGGTTGTGGATGTAGAAGCACTGGCCCTCGCGCAGCAGCTCGCGCCGGATCGCCGCGCCGATCTGCTTCTCCTCGTACGGCCCGACGAAGGTGAGCACCGGGTGCCGCTCCTCCGGCGGGGTGGTGATCGTCGACATCTCGCGGATGCCGGTCACCGCCATCTCCAGGGTGCGCGGGATCGGCGTCGCGGACATCGTGAGCACGTCGACGTTGGCCCGCAGCTTCTTCAGCTGCTCCTTGTGCTCGACGCCGAAGCGCTGCTCCTCGTCGACGATGACCAGGCCCAGGTCCTTGAACCTGGTCTCCTGCGAGAAGAGCCGGTGGGTGCCGATGACGACGTCCACCGCGCCGTCCTTCAGGCCCTCCAGGGTGGCCTTGGACTCGGTGTCGCTCTGGAACCGGGACAGCGCCTTCACGTTGACCGGGAACTGGCTGTAGCGCTCGGAGAAGGTCCCGAAGTGCTGCTGCACGAGGAGCGTCGTCGGGACGAGGACGGCGACCTGCTTGCCGTCCTGGACGGCCTTGAACGCGGCCCGCACCGCGATCTCGGTCTTGCCGTAGCCGACGTCGCCGCAGATCAGGCGGTCCATGGGGACGGACTTCTCCATGTCCTCCTTGACCTCGGCGATGGTGGTCAGCTGGTCGGGCGTCTCCGCGTACGGGAAGGCGTCCTCCAGCTCCCGCTGCCAGGGGGTGTCCGGGCCGAAGGTGTGGCCGGGGGCCGCCATTCGCGCGCTGTACAGCTTGATCAGGTCGGCGGCGATCTCCTTGACCGCCTTCTTGGCGCGCGCCTTGGTCTTGGTCCAGTCGGCGCCGCCGAGCCGGTGCAGGGTGGGCGCCTCGCCGCCGACGTACTTGGTGACCTGCTCCAGCTGGTCGGTCGGGATGTACAGGCGGTCGCCGGGCTGGCCGCGCTTGGCGGGGGCGTACTCGACGAGGAGGTACTCGCGGGTCGCGCCCTGCACGGTCCGCTGGACCATCTCCAGGTAGCGGCCGACGCCGTGCTGCTCGTGGACGATGTAGTCGCCGACCTCCAGGGTGAGGGGGTCGACGGACTTGCGGCGCCGGGTCGGCATCCGGCCCAGGTCCTTGGTGGCGGTGCGCTGCCCGGTCAGGTCGGTCTCGGTGAGGACGGCCAGGCGCAGCGCCGGGTCGACGAAGCCGGTGGCCAGGGAGCCGCAGGTCACGTGGACCAGGTGCGGCTCCAGGGCGGCGAGGTCGGCCTCCAGGCGGGCCGCGATGCCCTCCCCGCCGAGGACCTCGACGGTGCGGGCGGCCGGGCCGTGGCCCTCGGTGAGGTAGACGGTGCGCCAGCCGTCGGCGAGCCAGGCCTTGGTGTCGGCGAGGGCCCGGGCGGTGTCCCCGCGGTAGGTCTCGGGGGCGTGCATGCCCAGCTTGAGCGTGTCGGCGGCGAGGTCCTCGGCTTCGGCGGCGGCGAACGGGGAGACCGACCACCACATCATGCCGAGCTCGCGGGCCCGGTCGCGGACGTCGGCGATCCCGCGCAGGGAGGCCGCGCCGACGTCGATGGGGGCGTCACCGCCGCCGGCGGTGGCCGCCCAGGAGGCCATGAGGAACTCCTGGCTGGTGGCGACCAGGTCGGCGGCCCGGGTGCGCACCCGCTCCGGGTCGCAGACCACGGCCATGGCCCCGGCCGGGAGGACGTCGATGAGCAGTTCCATGTCGTCGACGAGGACGGGCGCGAGGGACTCCATGCCCTCCACCGCGATCCCCTCGGCGATCTTGTTCAGGAGTTCGCCCAGCTCGGGGTGGTCCTCGGCGAGGGCGGCGGCGCGCTCGCGGACCTGCGGGGTGAGCAGCAGCTCGCGGCAGGGCGGGGCCCACAGGCCGTGCTCGGCGACCTCCAGGGACCGCTGGTCGGCGACCTTGAAGTAGCGGATCTCCTCGACCTCGTCGCCCCAGAACTCGATGCGGAGCGGGTGTTCCTCGGTGGGCGGGAACACGTCGAGGATGCCGCCGCGGACGGCGAACTCGCCGCGCTTCTCCACCAGCTCGACGCGGGCGTACGCGGCTGCGGCGAGGGCCTCGGTGACCTCGCCGAGGTCGGCGCTCCCGCCCTGCCGCAGGCTCACGGGCACCAGGTCGGCGAGCCCCTTGACCTGCGGCTGGAGCACGGAGCGGATCGGCGCGACCACGACGGAGACGGGTCCCGCAGCCGGGTCGTCCTTGCTCGGGTGGACCAGCCGGCGCAGCACGGCCAGGCGCCGGCCGACGGTGTCGCTGCGCGGCGAGAGCCGCTCGTGGGGCAGCGTCTCCCAGGAGGGGTACTCCGCCACCTCCTCGGGCGGCAGGAACGACCTCAGGGCGGCGGCCAGGTCCTCGGCCTCCCGGCCGGTGGCGGTGACCGCGAGCACGGTCCGGCCGGTCCGGGCGGCCAGCGCGGCGATCGCGAAGGGCCGGGCGGCGGGCGGGCCGACGAGGTCCACGTGCATGCGGTTGCCGTCCCCGGCCGCGGTGACCGCCTCGGCGACGGCGGGGTCCCGGGTGACGGCGTCGAGCAGTCCGTGCAGGCTCATGAAGGAGGCTTTCCGTCCGGTGGAGGGGCAACGCGAAGGGCCCGACACGCATGCGGGCCGGGGTTTCCCACCCTACGCCCGCGGCCCCGACCGGACCTCCCGCAAACGGCGACGGACGGCACCGGCGGGCGGCGCGGGGCGGGGGTACGGCACGGGGCGGGGGTACGGCGCAGGCCCCGGCCACCCTTTCGGGTCGCCGGGCCTGCGCACCCCCGTGACGACCGCCCTACTCGCTGGCGATCGCGTTCAGTACGTTCATCCGCCCCGCCCGGAAGGCCGGGACGAGCGCGGCGAACAGGCCCACGAAGGCCGATCCGGCGAAGACGCCGATGATCGTCGGCCACGGGACCTCCAGCACCCGCAGGCCCTCCAGGGCGAGCAGCTTCTGGGCCGCGACGCCCCAGCCCATGCCCAGGCCCAGGCCGAGCAGGGCGCCGAAGAGGGCGATGACCACCGACTCCAGTCGGATCATGCGGCGCAGCTGGCGGCGGGAGAGGCCGATGGCGCGCATCAGGCCGATCTCGCGGGTCCGCTCGACCACCGAGAGGGCCAGGGTGTTCACGACACCGAGGACGGCGACGATGATGGCGAGGGCCAGCAGCCCGTAGACCATGTTCAGGAGCGTGCCGACCTGGTCCTTGAGGACCTGCTTGTAGTCGGTCTGGTCGAGCACCTGGTACTGCGGGTACGCCGCCAGGTTGTCCTTGAGCGCCGTGTACGCGCCGGACTCCTGGCCGTCGACCGCCTTGGCGAGCATCATGAACGGGCGCGGCATCTTCTCGGCCGGCAGGTACTGCTCGGCCGTGGCGGTGGCGACGTACAGGGCGCCCTTGTCGAGGTTGCCGTCGTCGTCGGTGACGGCGGCGACCTTCAGCCTGGCGGTGGAGCCTTCGGTGAAGGCGACCGTCAGCTCGTCGCCGACCTTGACGCCGTGCTCGTCCGCGTACAGGGAGCCGACGGACATGACGCCCGGGCCGTACGCGTCCGCGTGCCGTCCGGCCTTCGTCGTGCGGCGGACGTCGTCCGCGTAGGACGGGTCGGTGACGCTGATGCTCTCCTCGGCGGTGGCGCCGTCGGGGGCGGTCACCCGGGCGCCGACGATCCGGTAGGCGGTGACGTGGTCGAGGCCCGGGCTGCCGCGCATCGCCTTCTCCGCCTGCGGGACCAGCGGCTGGCCGTTCTGCGACTGGACGATGTAGTCGGCGCCGACCGACTTGTCGAGTTCCTCGGTGGCGGAGGCCACCATCGACGAGCCGACCACGGACAGGCAGGCGACCAGCGCCAGGCCGATCATCAGTGCGGCGGCGGTGGCGCCGGTGCGGCGCGGGTTGCGCAGCGCGTTGCGCTCGGCGAGCCGGCCGACGGACCCGAAGGGCTTCAGCACCGCCCCGGACAGCACCCGCACCACGCCGCCCGCGAGCAGCGGCCCGATCACGATGAAGCCGATGAGGGTGAGGACGACGCCGGCGGCCAGCCGGAGCGAGCCGGCGGCGGCCTCGTCGGCGCGCGCCGCGAGCAGCAGCCCGCCGACGCCGAGGCCGGTGAGGACCAGGCCGAGTACGGCGCGGACGGCGCCGGCCTTGCGGTCGCCGGGGGTGCCCGCCTCGCGCAGGGCTGCCATCGGGGAGACCTTCCCGGCGCGGCGGGCCGGGACGTACGCGGCGACGACGGTGACGACGACGCCGAGGACGAGGCCGATGACCGGGGTGGTCCACAGGACGGTCAGGTCGTCGGTGGACAGCTTCATGCCCATGCCGCCCATGAGCTCCATCAGCCCGACGGCCAGGCCCACGCCCGCGCCGATGCCGAGGAGGGAGCCGACGACGCCCAGCAGCAGGGCCTCGATCAGGACGGAGCGGTTGACCTGCTCGCGGCCGGCGCCGATGGCACGCATCAGGCCGATCTCGCGGGTCCGCTGGGCGACCAGCATCGAGAAGGTGTTGAAGATGAGGAAGATGCCGACGAGGAACGCGACGGCCGCGAAGCCCAGCATCACGTACTTCATGATGTCGAGGAAGGAGCCCACGTCCTTGCGGGACGCGTCGGCGGCCTCCTTGGCGGTCTGCAGCTTGAAGGCGTCCGCGCCGAGCGCGGCGGACAGGTCGGCCTTGAGCCGGTCGTCGCTGACGCCGTCCTCGGCGGTCACGTGGACGTGGGTGAAACGGCCGGCGTCGCCGAGGAGTTCGCGCTGGGCGGTGGCGGTGTCGAAGTGGACGACGGTGGCGCCGGGGTTGGTCGCCCTGAAGGTGGTGATGCCGCTGATCCGCGCCCGGAAGTCGCCGGTGACGGTGATGGCGCGCAGCTCGTCGCCGATCTTCAGCTTGTGCTTCTTGGCGGTGTCGGCGTCGACCATCACCTCGGTCGGGCCGCGCGGCGGGTGGCCGGAGGTCACCTCCATCGCCTTCAGCTCGTTGTCGTTCCAGCTCGCGGCGATCGTCGGGGCGCCGGAGGTGGGGCCGACGTTCTCGTTGCGGGCGTTGACCACGGTGACGGCCACGGACACGACGGCGCCCTGGGCGGACTGCACGCCCTCGACGCGGGCTGCCCTGTCGACGGTGTCCGCGGGGACGGACTGCGGGCGGCCGTTGGCCGGGATGCCGTCGCCGTTGCCGCCCCCGCCCCCGCCGGCCTTCTCGGGCTCGCGGGGGCCGATGGTGACGTCGGCGGAGGTGCTGGAGAACAGCTTGTCGAAGGTGGTGTTCATGGTGTCGGTGAACACCAGCGTGCCGCAGACGAAGGCGACGGAGAGCAGCACGGCGACCGCCGACAGCGCCATCCGCCCCTTGTGCGCGAGGAAGTTGCGCAGCGAGGTCTTGAGGACGGTCACGACGTCCGTCCCCGGGCGTCGAAGTCCTTCATCCGGTCCAGGACCTGGTCCGCGGTGGGCGCGCGCATCTCGTCCACGATCCGGCCGTCGGCGAGGAAGACGACCCGGTCCGCGTACGAGGCGGCCACCGGGTCGTGGGTGACCATGACGATCGTCTGGCCGAGGTCGTCCACCGAGCGGCGCAGGAAGCCGAGGACCTCGGCGCCCGCCCGGGAGTCCAGGTTCCCGGTCGGCTCGTCGCCGAAGATGATCTGCGGGCGGGCGGCGAGGGCGCGGGCGACCGCCACGCGCTGCTGCTGGCCGCCGGACAGCTGCGTCGGGCGGTGCCCCAGACGGCCCGCGAGCCCGACCGTCTCCACCACCCGCGTCAGCCACTCCTGGTCGGGCTTGCGCCCGGCTATGTCCATGGGCAGCGTGATGTTCTCCAGCGCGTTCAGCGTCGGCAGCAGGTTGAACGCCTGGAAGATGAACCCGATCCGGTCCCGGCGCAGCTGCGTGAGCTTCTTGTCCTTCAGTCCGGTGATCTCGGTGTCGTCGAGGAAGATCTGCCCGCTCGTCACCGTGTCGAGGCCGGCGAGGCAGTGCATCAGCGTGGACTTGCCGGAGCCCGAGGGGCCCATGATCGCGGTGAACTGACCGCGCGCGATGTCCACGTCGACGGCGTCGAGGGCCACCACGCGCGTCTCGCCGGAGCCGTAGGCCTTGACGACCCGACGCGCCCGGGCCGCGACGGCCGCGTGCCCTCCGCTTCCCCCGTGCCTGGTCTCGGTAATGGCCGTTGTCACGGTGCTTCCCCTCGTTCGTGTGCGTGTGCGTGCGGCTGCGCCGGCGCGGCGCGGGCCGCCGGACCGAAGTGTGTGCCGCGGAGGGCGGCCGGCGCCCTGGTGCAGCTCGCCGTGTCCACCGGGGGGTTAGCCCCACCCCGCTCCTACGGACCAGTCAAGGACACGGCGGCAGGGCCCTCCTCCTCCGCCGGGACGAACGACCCCTGGCTCCTGGTGAGGAGCGCCCCTTAGGGGAACCGCACCCTTCGACGGGGGCCGGATGAGGGATACCGCCCGCCCGCGGCCCGGTGAGAAGGTGCTTCCGGCAGGTGCGTGCACAGTGAAAGGATCTTTGTGGGTACGGAGGAGAGCACCGGAGGACGGCCCGGGAAGGCCGGGGAGGGGGACGGCGACGGCATACCCGCCGGCGGGGGCGGCCGGCGACCGCCCGCCACCGTCGTCGCCGCCCTGATGCTCAGCATGGCCCTCGTCGCCCTCGAAAGCTCCGTCGTCGCCACCGCCGTCCCCCAGATCGTCGGCGACCTCGGCGGCTTCTCCGTCTTCTCCTGGCTCTTCGCCGGCTACCTCCTCGCCGTCACCGTCACCCTCCCCGTCTACGGCCGCCTCTCCGACAGCCTCGGCCGCAAACCCGTCCTCCTCTTCGGCACCGCCGTCTTCCTCGCCGGGTCCCTGCTGTGCACCGTCGCCTGGAACATGGCCGCCCTCATCGCCTTCCGCATCGTCCAGGGACTGGGCGGCGGCGCCCTCCAGAGCACCGTCCAGACCCTCGCCGCCGACCTCTACCCGCTGCGGGACCGCCCCAGGATCCAGGCCCGCATGTCCTCCGTGTGGGCCGCATCCGCCCTCGTCGGGCCCGCCCTCGGCGGACTGCTCGCCGCCCACGCCGACTGGCGGTGGATCTTCCTCGCCACGGTCCCGCCCGCCGCCCTCGC
This sequence comes from Streptomyces sp. NPDC029014, assembly GCF_055564695.1. Taxonomy (NCBI): domain Bacteria; kingdom Bacillati; phylum Actinomycetota; class Actinomycetes; order Kitasatosporales; family Streptomycetaceae; genus Streptomyces; species Streptomyces sp. NPDC029014. Next base: position 114,952 of record NZ_JBVHVT010000015.1, on the reverse strand, counting down.
CCTGTGGCTGGTCCACCGCCACCTCGTCGAGCCCGTACGGTCCCCCGGCCGCCGGGGCCCCGTCGACCGGGCCGGCGCCCTCGCCGTCTTCGCCTGCGGGGCCGTCCTGCTCTTCGCCCTCGTCCAGGGCGGCGTCGCCTGGCCCTGGCTGTCCGCGCCCTCGCTGGGCCTGTTCGGCGCGGGCGCCCTCCTGGCCGCCGTCGTCGTCGCCGTCGAACGCCGGGCCGCCGAACCGATCCTGCCGGGCTGGGTGTGGCGCCGGCGCACCATCGCCGCAGTAAACCTGGCCCTGGGCGCGCTCGGCCTGCTGATGGTCGCCCCGATGGTGTTCGTGCCCACGTACGCCCAGGCCGTCCTCGGCCTCGACCCCGTCAGCGCCGGGCTCGTCATGTCCGCCATGACGCTCAGCTGGCCGCTGTCCGCCGCCCTCAGCCAGCACGTCTACCGGCGCATCGGCTTCCGCGACACCGCCTCCCTCGGCATCGGCCTGGCCGCCGTCGTCCTGCTGGCGTTCCCGCTGCTGCCCCAGCCCGGACGGCCCTGGCAGCCGGCACTGCTCCTGCTGCTGCTCGGCGCCGCCCTCGGCCTGTTCCAACTACCGCTGATCATCGGGGTCCAGTCCACCGTGGGCTGGGCGGAGCGGGGCACCACCACCGCCTCCGTCCTCTTCTGCCGCCAGGTCGGACAGAGCCTTGGGGCCGCCCTGTTCGGGGCCGTCGCCAACGCGACGCTGGGGGCGCGGCTCTCCGGTACGGGTGGGGGCGGGGGTGCGGACGGCGGGGCCGGGGTGCCCGGCAGCCTCGACGCGGTGTCCGAGGCGCTCGCCCGGCCGGAGCTGCTCGCGGACGCCGCCGCCGACCGGCTGCGCGGGGCCGTGGCCGCCGCCGTCGACCACGTCTTCCTCGGCGCGGCCGCCGCGGCCGTGGCCGCACTGCTCGTCCTGCTGCTGGTGGCTCCGCGGCGGTTCCCCGTGCTGCCGGAGCGGGAGGCGTAGGACCCGCCCGCGCTTGTCATGGACGCTGCCGCCGGAGTACACCTCTGGGGTTGGGGATCCGCGTCATCACCCGGGGGAAGAGATGGCTTCGACACTGCTCGCGCTCGTCTTACTGGCCGCCGTCGCCGGACCGGTCGGCTGGCGGCTGCGCCGCCGCCCCGCGCTCGTCACCGGCCGCGACGGCCGCCTGTCCACCTCGACCGCCCTCGCGCTCGCCTGGACGGTCATCCTCGTCTGGCTGCTGCTGACGATCCTCGCCTACGGGCTCACCGCGGGCGGCGGCACCCGCTACTTCACCGGCGGGCCCGGCCCGCTGTCCTCCCTGACCTCGGTCTACCTGCCGCTGCTCGGCGGCCCGTACGTGGCCCTGATCGCCGCCAAGGCGGTCGTCGGGATCCGACTGGAGAACGGCTCCCTCGCCAAACCCGCGGCCCGGCCGACGGAATCGGGGCGGCGGCCGCTGCGGGAGCTCATCGCGAACGACAGCGGGCGCACCGACCTCGTCGACCTGCAGTACGTGGCCCTCAGCGTGGTCACCATGCTGTACGTGGTGCTGTTCTTCCTCTCGGACGTGGGCCGCGGGCTGCCGGAACTGCCCGCGCAGATCTGGGCGCTCACGGGGGCGCCGGCCGGCGCGTACCTGGTGAACAAGATGGCGACGCGGCCGAACCCGGTGATCACCGGGGTGACGGTGGCGGACGGGGCCGCCGTCGTCCGGGGCGGGGGCTTCGCCCCCGACGCCCGCGTGGAGGTCAACGGGCAGGCCCTGCCGACGCGGTACGACGCGGACACGGGAGTGCTGTCCGCACCGCTGCCGGAGGGCACCGCCGCCCCGGGCGGCGGCACCCTTGCGGTGGTCGTGGTGGCCCGGGGGCTGCGGAGCGACCCGTACGCGTACGCCGGGGCGGTCGCCTGACGCGGGCCGCGGCGGAGCACCGACCGGTCAGGGGAGCTTCGCGAGGAAGCCGGCGATCAGGGGCGTGATGGCCGGGAGGTGGGTTTCGAGGGCGAAGTGGCCGGCTCCCTCGAAGACGTGGACCTCGGCGTCGGGGGCGTCGCGCAGGTAGGCCTTGGCCCCGGCGGGGGTGAAGAAGGGGTCCCCCGCCCCCCAGACGACCAGTACCGGGACGCGGGAGTTCCGCAGCCAGGCCTGCCAGGCGGGGTAGTGGACGGGGTTGGAGGCGTAGTCGAAGGCCAGGTCGGCCTGCGCGTCGTCGCGGCCCGGCAGGTTGATGTAGTGCAGGTCGAGGGTCTGGTTGTCGGGGTTGAGCAGGGCGGGCTCGGCGACCCCGGTCTCGTACTGGAAGCGGATGCCGTCGGGGGTGAACAGTCCGCGGACCTGCTCCTCCGCGCCGGGGGCGGCCCGCCGGAGGGCGATGAACGCGCGGGCGGCGTCCGAGAGGCCCTCCTCGTAGGCGTTGCCGTTCTGGACGATCAGGCCCGTCACCCGCTCGGGGCGCCGCGCGGCCAGGCGCAGGCCGACCGGCGCGCCGAAGTCGAAGACGTACAGGGCGTACCGGTCGAGGCCGAGGGCGTCGGTGAAGCCCTCCAGGACGTCGGCGAGCCGGTCGAAGGTGTAGGTGAAGCCGTCCGGGGCCTCGGTGCGGCCGAAGCCGGGGTGGTCGGGGGCGATCAGCCGGTACGGGGTGTCGCCGAGCCCGTCCATGAGCCGGGCGAACTGGTGCGAGGAGGTGGGGAAGCCGTGCAGGAGGAGCAGGACCGGCCCGTCGGCGGGGCCGCTCTCGCGGTAGGCGACGCGGACTCCGTCCACATCGGTGGTGCGGTGGCTCACGTGCTGCAACATCACATGCCTCCCAGGACGTCTGTCCCATTAGTTTTGCCGAGGGCATGTAATGGGTCAAGAGCATCAACTACCGTTAGTCGCATGAACGCCTTCCCGCTCGTCGGTGAACCACTGGCCCTGGACCTGCTGAACACCCGGCCGGCCGGGGTCGGAGACCTGATCGCCGATCCGGCGGGGCTCGCGGCCTGGTTGGACGAACAGGCCGGGCGCCTCACGGCCGTCGACCCGGTGGGCGCGGCGGAGGTGGCCGCCGTGCACGCCGTACGGGAGGCGGCGGGGCTCGCCCTCGCGGCCGTGCGGGCCGGCGAACGCCCGCCCATGGCCGCCCTGCGGGCACTGAACGAGGCCTCGGCCGCGGCCCCCGCCCACCGCGAACTGCTCTGGACCCCGAAGTCCGGCCTGACCGCCGCCCCCCGCCGTGACGCGGCGACCGCGGACCGGCTCGCGGCGGAACTCGCCGAGGCGGCCGCCGCCCTGCTCACCGACCCCCGGGTCCGGGAGATCCGGCAGTGCGAAGGCGCGAACTGCGTCCTGCTCTTCCTGCCGGCACACCCCCGCCGGCGCTGGTGCGTCGCCTCGACCTGCGGCAACCGGGCCCGCGTGGCCCGCTACTACGCCCGCCACAAGCCCTGACGGACGCGTGCGTTCGGGGTATGGCCCCATGGCGGTCACCCCGGCTCCGCCGGCGCTCGGGGCGCCCCGGAGCCGCGCCCCGGTCAGCCCTCCGCCGCGGCCCGCCCCGTCAGCGCGGCGAGGCTGGCCCGCACATGGCTCATGTGCGCCCGCATCTCGTCCTCCGCCTCCGCGTGCTCGCGCAGCACCCGCTCCGTCTCGCGCCCGATCCGCTCCTCCTGCACCCGCGCCTGCGCGATCAGGTCGGCGGCCTGCGCCTCCGCGTCCTCCTGCCCGTGCCGCGCCGCCTCCTCGGCCTCGGCGTACCCGCGGCGCGCCTCCGCGAGGCGGGCCTCGGTCTGCCGTTCGAGCTCGGCGAGCCGTTCGGCCGCGTCAGCCTCGCGCCGGGCGATCTCCCGCTGGGCGGCGTCCCACCGGTCGGCCTGGTCCTGCTCCCGTTCCGCGAGCAGTTCGTCGGCCCGCCGCCGCGTCTCCACGAGCCCGGCCTGCGCCTGGGCCCGCCAGGCGGCGCCGTCCTCGCGGGCCTCCCCGAGGAGTTCCTCGGCCTCCCGTTCGGCGGCCTGCAGCCCCTGCCGCGCGCGGACCTCGGTCTGTTCGCGGACGGCTTCGGCGTCCTGCCGGGCCAGTTCGGCCGACCGCTCGGCGTAGGCCTCGGCCGCGCTGATCGCGTCGGTCGCGTCGGCCCGCGCCTCGGTGTGCAGCGCCTCCGCCTCTTCGACGACCAGCGCGAAGATCCGGCGGGCGCGCTCGGTGAGGTCCTCGTACTGGTGCGGGACGAGGGAGGCCACGGCTTCCCGCAGCCGCTCGGCCTCCTCCTCCATCTGCTTGGCGAGGACGGTCAGCCGCGCCACCCGCTCCCATGCCTCGTCACGGCCCGCGAACAGCCGTGCGACGTACCGGTCGACCTGGTCGGTCCGGTAGCCGCGACCTCGTACGATCGCGAAACCCTGTCCGTGAGGGGACCATTGTGCAGCCATGCGGGGAGCGCCTCTCTCGCGGGGATTCCTGTCAAGGATGCGTCATTTGCGGCCAGAAGCCGGAATGGCCGGGCCGGGGCCCCGTTCCAGGGTCCCGGCCCGGCCACTGAACCGATCATCCGATCAGAGCAGTCCGTCCCACATCTGCTCCAGCAGCACGGACCACCAGCTCTCGGGCGAGGTCAGGGCCGCGGTGTCGAGACCGGCGAGGTTCGCCTGGAAATCGACGGTCCAGCGGCCCGCCTGTTCGGGGGTCAGATGTTGGCGCAGCCGCCACATGTGCCCCAGCATCGCCAACGACCGCGCGAACTGCGGCAGGCTCGAATTGACGAACTGCGGCGGCACCGGGGCTCCGCCGGGACCGCCCTCGACCGGAACCGCGACGATGTGCGCGGTCCCGTACTGCACGCACAGCGCCTTGCCGAAGTCACTGCCGATGACGAGGTACGAGCCCGCGTCGGACGCGGGCTGCACCTGCCGCTGCGCGGCGAGCTCGGCCAGCGTCGGCACCGGCTGCCCCGGCACCGCCTGCGCCCAGAAGAACGGCCCGAAATCGACGGGCAGGCCCGACCACACCAGGGTCTGCGCCACGATCTCCGGCACGCCCTGGCGGGACACGGCCCGCTGGTCGAAGCGGAACACGCCCTGCGGGCCGAACGCCCCGACCAGTTCCGAACCGATCGCATCGAGCGGGATCGCGGGCTGCAGCTGGACCTGCGGCAACGGGGCCCGTACCGGCGCGGGGCGCGCCGGGCCGTCGGCCACCTGGTGCAGCTCGCCCTGGTGGGTGAGCAGGTGCCGCATGCCGGCCTGGCGTCCGGCGTGGTCCTTGCCGTACGGGGCCACGCTGGTGATCCGGACCTGCGGCCAGGTCTCCCGGATCATCCGGGCGCAGTAGCCGCCGGGCAGTTCGCACGACTCCAGCTCGGTGTGCAGTTCGAGCACCTGCTGCGGCGGCACGTTCATGGCGCGCAGCTCGTGCAGGATCTGCCACTCCGGGTGCGGGGTGCCGGGCGCCGAGCGGCGGATGATCTGCTGCTCGGAGCCGTCGGGGGCGCGGTAGCGGAGCACGGCCTGGTAGCCCGGGCCGACGGTGGGTGCGCCGGTGGGTGCCGCGGGCGCCGGGACGGGGCCGGGAGGCGCGGGCGGTCCGCCGACGACAGCGGGACCGGCCAGCATGGTCGCGGCGTGGTCGATGCCGTGCGGGGGCGTCCCGGGCGTACCGGGTCCGCCCGGGGCTCCGGGCGGGCCGGGAGGTGCGGGCGGCTGACCGGCACCGGGGGCTCCGGGCGGCCCGGGAGGCGCCGGGGGGCCGCCGGCGACCACGGCCGGGCCGGCCAGCATGGTCGCGGCATGGTCGAGCCCACGGCCGAGCGAAGCCGGAGCACCGGGCGGACCGGGCGGA
>NZ_JBVHVT010000015.1:0-109043 GCF_055564695.1 Streptomyces sp. NPDC029014 | reverse complement strand
CGGAGCCGGCGGCTGACCCACACCCGCACCGTTCGACCCACCCGGAACACCAGGCGGACCAGGAGGCGCCGGAGGCCCACCCGCGACCACGGCCGGGCCGGCCAGCATGGTCGCGGCATGGTCGAGCCCACGGCCGAGCGAAGCCGGAGCACCGGGCGGACCGGGCGGAGCCGGCGGCTGACCCACACCCGCACCGTTCGACCCACCCGGAACACCAGGCGGACCAGGAGGCGCCGGAGGCCCACCCGCGACCACGGCCGGACCCGCCAGCATCGTCGCGGCATGGTCGAGCCCACCGCCGAGCGAAGCCGGAGCACCCGGCGGACCGGGCGGGACCGGCGGCTGACCCGGCGCGGGAACGGCCGGAGCGGCCGGAGGCGCGGGAGGCGCGGACGGCGTGAGGGGGGCCCGGTCGGTGGGCTCCTGGGCCAGCGCCTCGGCGGAGGCGGGCAGGGGCCCGGGCGCGGGGGCCGGCGCGGGCGCACCGGGAGGTGCGGGCGGCAGCGGCGGCATCGCCGACGGCGTGGCGGGGGCCCGGCCGGTGGGCTCCTGGGCCAGCGCCTCGGGGGTCCCGGGGCCGGGCAGCGGCGGTGCGCCCGCCCCGAGGTCGATCGCGGGCGCGATCGCCGTCCTCGGGAGCTGGCTGCCGCCGGCCATCAGCGTGGTCTTGGCCTCCGCGGAGACACCGGCGGGCGGCGCGAGCTCCTCCAGGTCCGATCCGGACAGCGGCGGGGCGAACACGGTCGCCGGAAGCGGCACCGAGCCCTCGTCCGCCCCGGGGTTCACGTCCGTCCCGGCCCACGGGGTCGCTCCGGCGGGCACGCCGTCGTTGGCCGTCGGCTCGTACGGCACCTCGCGCCGCAGCGGCACCGGCTCCGGCCCGGCCGGAGTCGCGGATTCCGCGGCCGCGCCCGCGGCCGACCCCACGCCCGAGCCCGAGCCCGAAGAAGCCGGTCCGCCCGGGATCCCCGCCCGGTCCGCGGCCTCCTGCAGCCACTCCGGCGGGCTCAGCATGAACGACGTCTGCTCCGAGTCGATCCGCGGCGACGGCACGGAGGCCTCCGCCGCCGGAGCGGCCGCAGCCCCGTACTCCTCCTCGTACCGGCGGATGACCTCGCCCACCGGCAGCCCCGGCCACAGCGTCACCTCACCGCTGTCCCGGGCGATGACCAGCCGCTGCCGGCCGCCCGCGGACACGGGTCCGCCGGGACGGTCCTCCGCCCACACCACGAAGCCGAGCCCGAACTCCCGCACCCGCACCTCGCGGTGCTGGTAGGGGGGCACGTCCCCGTTGATCCACTCCTCGGCACGCTCCTGCGCCTGCGCAAACGTCACCATCGCGCTGTCATCCCTCCACCGGTGCCGCACCCGGCACCGGAACCGGCCCCTCCACGGGAACCGAGCGTGCGAATCCGCCGTCCACCATCAGACCGGCGACGGTCTCCAACTCCGGTGGATTTCCGGCCAGTCGTTCGAGAAAGGCATCGAAATCTGCACCGCACGGCAGCAACAGCCGCTCCACGCGCTCCTGGACGGGCCAGCCGTCCCGGTCGCGCCCGTCGTCGTACGGGGAGAACCACACCGAACCGAGGCCCTCGCCCTTCACCTTCAGCGCGAGCAGGCCGCCCTGCGCGAACGCGACGCACAGGTAGTCCTTCGTCAGGTGGTCGCGAAGACACTTGTTGACGTACACCAGGTCGTTGATCGCCGCCTCCTCACGCACGGTGAAGAACGGCTGGTCCACCAGCACGCCCAGCTCCACGTCCAGGCCGACGCCGACCGGCGCGCAGCCGCCCGCCGCCTTCAGGAACGAGCGGTACGCCTCCGGCAGCCGGTAGCCCAGGTCCTCCTCGATCCCCTGGACCTGCTGCTCCGACACCGAGACCACCGACTTCGGCAGCCCCATGTGCACCGGGCGCAGCTCCTGCAGCGGCCGCGTCCCCCGCTTCTCGTGGTCGACGGGCGCCGTCGCCAGCCCGGCGTGGTGCCGCAGCAGCGCCTTCACCTCGACGGGGACCAGCTCCATCCGCCGCGTCCCGGCCACGTGGTGCCAGGTCCAGCCGTGCGGGGTCGCCACCGGCCCGATGGTGTCCCACAGCGGGTGGCCCGCCGCGCGCATCGCCGCGTTCGCGGACACGTAGTCCGTCAGCCTCAGCTCGTCCACGCCGAAACCCTCGGGCGGCTCGGCGATCTCCACCGCCGCGCGCGCGTACGCGGAGAAGTCGGGATGTCCCTGCGCGCCCATCCGCACGCCGTGGGGATGCCGAGCGGCCCGGACCGGGTCCGGGAAATGCACGACCTGCCCCGAGTACGCGGCGTTGGGTGGCGCGGCGTGCTGGCCGAGCCGACCTGTCGTCATGGCAGTAGCCCCCTGCTGGATCTGGCTGGTTCACCACAGCCTATGTGCTCCGGCAAGGGGGGCAGCCGCCCCCGAGCCACGCACCCACCCGACGGCCGGGAACATCCGAATTGATACGAATATTCGACCCCCGTTCCACACCACGGAGGACATTTGGCAGGCTGTCCCCACGGCACGGGGGCGTGCGCGACAGCGGCCATCACCGCAGCCACGGGAGGGAAGACGCGACATGCAGAACACGGCAACACGCACAACGGCAGCCGATACCGGCCCGGAAGCCGCCGGACCCGCCTCAGACCCGCGCCTGCGCTGGAGCGCCGCCGGCGGCCGTTCCGCCGTGCCCGTACCCCGCTTCCGCCGCGACGGCATCCTGCCCACCGTCGCCGCCGCCCTCTCCGTACGCGGCGAGACCCTCACCGGCACCGCGGGCAAGGGCGACCAGCCGCCCGCGCTGCACCCGCTCGTCCAGGACTTCCTCGACACCCTCACCAGCAGCCAGCGCGAACGCTTCACCGGCCGCTGTCCCGAGGCGATACTCCTCTCCCGGCACCTGACCGCCACCGAGCAGGCCCGCAGCAAGCGGGCCTCCCGCAAGCCGCTCACCGCCGGCGAGGCCCGCCGCTCGCTGAAGAACGCCAAGATCACCGCCCGCCGGATCCGCGAGGACGGCGACCCGCTGCACGGCAGCTACGCGCCTCCCTGCCGCTCCTGCGAGGCACTCCTCGCCCACTTCGGCGTACGACCCGTCGACCTCACACCCGCCTCCGAGAGGGCCTGACCCCCGCCACCATGACCACCTCCTCCGCCTCCTACGACCGTTCCTCGGCCACCCGCTTCCCGGCCGTCGTGGACACCGCCCTGCGCACCGCCGGCTGGGAGCCGGGCCGCTGGGACATCAAGCAGGCCGAGTACTGGGCCGACGCGCTCCGGGACCACACCACGCCCGCCGGGCACCGGCACACCGTCTTCCCCGCCGCGGTCGAGGCCTGGGCCGAGTTCGGCGGCCTCTCGGTCACCGCGCCCGGGCCCGGCCGCCAGATAGCCCCGGTCCCGGTGCGCCTGGACCCGCTCACCGGGCTGCACCTCGCCCGCACCTTCGCCGACCTCGGCCGCGCCCTGTCCACCCAGCTCTGCCCGCTGGGCGTCGACTCCGACGGCGCCTCCCACCTGGCCATCGACCGGGAGGGCCGGGTCTACGCCGTCGACCACACCGGCGACTGGTACCTCGGCTCCGGCATGGACGAGGCCCTCACCCTCCTGCTGACCGGCCTCCAGCCGGCCCGCCTCACCGCCGCCTCCTGACCCGCCCGCCCCCGGCGCACCGCACCCCGCCCGCCCCCGGCGCACCGCACCCCGTGCGCCGGGACCGGGCCCGATGCGGGCGCGGCCCGGCGGGCGGCCCCGATGCGGGCCCCGTGCGGTCGTCCCTGCGCGGTCACCCCTGCGCGGTCACCCCTGCGCGGCGGCGCCCGGCAGCACCGCCGACACCCGGAAACCGCCGGCATCCGTCGGGCCGGACACGAACACCCCGCCCAGCCCGAGCACCCGCTCCCGCATCCCGACCAGCCCGTTGCCGCCGCTGGGCAGCTCGGGCCGGGCGACGTCCGCCGCACCGGGCCCGTTCTCCACCTGCATCGCCACCTCGCCGTCCCGGTGGGCGAGGCGCACCACGACCTTCGCGCCCGGCGCGTGCTTGTGACAGTTGGTGAGCGCCTCCTGCACCACCCGGTACGCCGTCTGCTCCACCTCGGCCGGATACGCACCCCCCGCGCCGCGGACGTCGAGGTCCACGGCCATTCCGGCCGCCCGGGACTGCCCGACCAGTGCCTCCAGCTCCGCGAGCGTCGGCCCGTCCTCCGGGCCCTGCGCCGCCCCGGCCGCCACCGTCACCGCCACCGCCGGGGCGGCCGGGGCCGCATCGGCGGCCGCCCCGGCCGTCCCGGCCGCGGGCGGCTGCGCCGCCGGCACCGGTGCGCGCAGCACCCCGAGCATCTCCCGCAGTTCGGTGAGCGCCTGCCGGCCCATGTCCCCCACCAGCGCCGCGTTCCGCGCCGCCTTCACCGGGTCCTTGGCCGCCACGGCCTGGAGCGCCGCCGCGTGCACCACCATCAGCGACACCCGGTGCGCGACCACGTCGTGCATCTCGCGGGCGATGCGGGTGCGCTCCTCGCGGCGGGCCCACTCGGCGCGCTCCTCCGCCCGCTCCGCCAGCAGCAGCAGTTCCCGTTCGAGCGAGTCGGCCCGCTCGTGCAGGGATTCCATCAGCCGGCGCCTGGCCCCCATGTAGAGGCCGAGCAGGACCGGCACCACGTTGAGCGCCACTGCCAGGACCCCGGAGAGCACGAGCACGACCCCGTGCGTGGCCCCGACGTCCCCGCTGGTGCGCACGTACAGGACGACGAAGGTCGCCACCAGCGCCAGCACGGTCAGCGTCGCGGTGATGCGGCGCGGCACCTCGCTGACGGCGAGCGTGTACAGCCCGACGACGCCGAGCACCATGCCCATCGCCGCCGGTGCCACGGCGATCCCCACCAGCACCACGGCGACCGGCCAGCGCCGCCGCAGCAGCACCACCGACCCGGCCAGGACGCCGAACAGCGCCCCCGCGGCCGCCGGGATCCCGATTTCGTGTGCGAAGGCCACTCCCTGGGCCGCGCATTCCGCGGCCGACACCGCCGCGATCCCCCCGTCGAGCACCGCGGACCGCGGCCGCTCCCACCACAGGGGCCCGGCACGCCCGGCCCCGCCCTGCAATTCCCCCGTACTGGTCATGCCGCCCAGCGTACGCAGCGGCCCCGATGCGCCCTTGACCGGAATTCGCCCACCGGTTTCGACCGGGGAATTGCTTGATCGTCCGCTTGTGCGCCGGCTGCCACTAGTACCGTCGCGTCGAAGGCACTTGGTGCGGCATAGTGGGGTCCGTCGGTTCAACCGAAGGGCCAAATGTCCAATTTGGTCAGTTTCGCTATCCCCTGTGGTGTAATGGCAGCACTGAGGTTTTTGGTACCTTATGTCCGGGTTCGAATCCTGGCAGGGGAGCGCGTACGGGTTCGGGCCCTGACCGGAAGGTCAGGGCCCGCCCTCGTTCACGGCCCCTGACCCCCCGGTATCCTTCGGGAGTCCACCACCCGAAGCCGAAGGGCACACCCGTGAGCGCCAACCGCCCGGCAGCCGTCGTCGTCCTCGCAGCGGGTGAGGGCACCCGCATGAAGTCGGCCACTCCCAAGGTCCTGCACGAGATCTGCGGGCGGTCGCTCGTGGGGCACGTCGTCGCCGCCTCGCGCGAGCTCGACCCCGAGCACCTCGTGGTCGTCGTCGGCCACGCCCGTGAGCAGGTCACCGCGCACCTCTCCGACATCGACGCCGGCGTCCGCACGGCCGTCCAGTACGAGCAGAACGGCACCGGGCACGCCGTCCGCATGGCGCTCCAGGAGCTCGGCGGTCCGATCGACGGCACCGTGGTCGTCGTCTGCGGCGACACCCCCCTGCTGACCGGCGAGACCCTGTCGGCCCTGGTCGCGACCCACGGTGCCGACGGCAACGCCGTCACCGTCCTGACCGCCGAGGTCCCGGACTCCACCGGCTACGGCCGCATCGTCCGCGACGCGGAGACCGGCGCGGTCACCGCGATCGTCGAGCACAAGGACGCCACCGAGGAGCAGCGCGCGATCCGGGAGATCAACTCCGGTGTGTTCGCGTTCGACGGCGCCCTGCTGGCCGACGCCCTGGGCAAGGTGCGGACGGACAACAGCCAGGGCGAGGAGTACCTCACCGACGTGCTCGGCATCCTGCGGGAGGCCGGCCACCGCGTGGGCGCGTCCGTGGGCGGCGACCACCGCCAGATCCTCGGGATCAACAACCGGGTGCAGCTGGCCGAGGCGCGGGCGCTGCTGAACGCGCGACTGCTGGAGCGGGCGATGCTCGCTGGCGTGACGGTCGTGGACCCGGCGAGCACGTTCGTGGACGTCACGGTGACCTTCGGGCAGGACGCGCTCGTGCACCCGGGCACGCAGCTGCTCGGCTCGACGCACATCGCCGAGGGCGCCGAGGTCGGCCCGAACACCCGCCTGAAGGACACGCAGGTGGGCCCGAAGGCGCGGGTGGACAACACGGTGGCGGACTCCGCGGTGATCGGCGAGTCCGCGTCGGTGGGTCCGTACGCGTACCTGCGCCCGGGCACGAACCTCGGTCTGAAGGCGAAGGCCGGTACGTACGTCGAGATGAAGAACGCGACGATCGGCGAGGGCACGAAGGTCCCGCACCTGTCGTACGTGGGTGACGCGACGATCGGCGAGTACACGAACATCGGCGCGGCGAGCGTGTTCGTGAACTACGACGGCGAGCACAAGCACCACACCACGGTCGGCTCGCATTGCAAGACGGGCTCGGACAACATGTTTGTGGCGCCCGTCACGATCGGGGACGGCGCCTACACGGCGGCCGGATCCGTGATCACCAAGGATGTGCCGGCCGGCGCACTGGCCGTTGCCCGTGGCCAGCAGCGGAATATCGAGGGCTGGGTGGCCCGCAAGCGTCCGGGCAGTGCTGCTGCGTCGGCGGCGCAGTCGTCGGCCCAGGAGGGGTCCGCGGAGGGCTGAGAAAGCCCTTCCGGGTGAACTGTCCGGAAACAAGTACGCCCGAGACGGCGTACCGTGATAGGTGCACGCAATTCGGCTGGCTCACCGTGTGCGGGACGGACGCACGCGGGGGCGAGCAGCTTTCAACACGTCTGAGGAGACTGTGCTGTGACCGGGATCAAGACGACCGGCGAGAAGAAGCTGATGCTCTTCTCCGGCCGCGCCCACCCCGAGCTGGCCGAGGAGGTTGCGCACCAGCTGGGCGTCCAGCTCGTGCCGACCAAGGCTTTCGACTTCGCCAACGGTGAGATCTACGTCCGCTTCCAGGAGTCGGCGCGCGGTGCGGACTGCTTCCTGATCCAGAGCCACACGGCTCCGATCAACAAGTGGATCATGGAGCAGCTGATCATGCTGGACGCGCTGAAGCGCGCGTCGGCCCGCTCCATCACGGTGATCATCCCGTCGTACGGGTACGCCCGCCAGGACAAGAAGCACAAGGGCCGCGAGCCGATCTCGGCCCGCCTGGTCGCCGACCTGCTGAAGACCGCGGGCGCGGACCGCATCCTGACGGTCGACCTGCACACGGACCAGATCCAGGGCTTCTTCGACGGCCCGGTGGACCACCTGTCGGCCCTGCCGGTCCTCGCGGACTACGTGGGTGCCAAGGTGGACCGCACCAAGCTGACGATCGTCTCCCCGGACGCCGGCCGCGTGCGGGTCGCCGACCGCTGGTGCGACCGCCTGGACGCGCCGCTGGCGATCGTGCACAAGCGCCGTGACAAGGACGTCGCCAACCAGGTGACCGTCCACGAGGTGGTCGGCGAGGTCCGCGGCCGCGTCTGCGTCCTCGTCGACGACATGATCGACACCGGTGGCACCATCTGCGCCGCCGCCGAGGCGCTCTTCGCGCACGGCGCGGAGGACGTCATCGTGACGGCCACGCACGGCATCCTGTCCGGCCCGGCGGCTGACCGCCTGAAGAACTCCAAGGTGAGCGAGTTCGTGTTCACGAACACGCTGCCGGACCCGTCCGACCTGGAGCTCGACAAGATCACGGTGCTGTCGATCGCCCCGACGATCGCGCGCGCCGTGCGCGAGGTGTTCGAGGACGGCTCGGTGACGAGCCTCTTCGAGGAGCAGCAGTAAGGACCGGACGGCGGGCCCCGCTCCGGGGCCCGCGGTAGATCCTTTTGGGCGCGGCCTCCCCGCCGGGTAGACTCGATGAGTTGCTCGGCGAGGGAGGCCGCGCCTTTTTCGTGAAGGTGCCGGTGCTCCGTTATCGACGCGCTCTTCGTAGCAGGCCGTTTCGTGGCCGGGTGACCGTTGTCCGTTTTCCGTCACCCACGAGGAGTGAACATGTCCGAGGTCAAGCTCTCCGCTGAGATCCGCACCGAGTTCGGCAAGGGTGCCGCCCGTGCGACCCGCCGCAACAAGCAGATCCCCGCGGTCATCTACGGCCACGGCGAGGCCCCGAAGCACGTCGCCGTCGAGGGTCACGCCCTCACCATGGCGCTGAAGACCCCGAACGTCCTGATCTCCCTGGACATCGCGGGCGACGGCACCGAGCTGGTCATCCCCAAGGCCGTCCAGAAGGACCCGCTCAAGCGCACCATCGACCACGTCGACTTCCTCGCCGTCAAGAAGGGCGAGAAGGTCACCGTCGAGGTTCCGGTCCAGGCCGAGGGTGAGCTGGCCGCCGGCGGCAACCTGCTGGAGCACGTCCTCGCCACCGTTTCGGTCGAGGCCGAGGCCACCCACCTGCCCGAGGCCCTGACGGTCTCCGTCGAGGGCCTGGAGGCCGGTGCCTCCGTCCACGCCAAGGACATCGCGCTGCCGTCGGGCGTCGCCCTGGTGACCGAGGCCGACGCCGTCGTCCTGCAGGTCGTCGCGGCCCAGGTCGAGGAGCCCGCCGCGGCCGAGGCCGAGGGCGCCGAGGCCTGAGCCTCGCCCTTCCCTTTCAGCTGATGCTGAACGACCGCCGTTCTGTTCCACTGGAGCAGGGCGGCGGTCGTCCACGTTAAGGAGCTTTGTGATGTCGGACGACGCGGCGCCCTGGCTGATCGTCGGCCTGGGGAACCCCGGGGCGGAGTACGCGGGCAACCGCCACAACATCGGGTTCATGGTGGTCGACCTGCTGGCCGACCGGATCCGGGGGAAGTTCAAGGCGCACAAGGCGCGGGCGCAGGTGGTCGAGGGCCGGATCGGGCCGCCGGGACCGGCGAACCGCCGCGTGGTGCTGGCGAAGCCGATGTCCTTCATGAACCTGTCGGGCGGTCCGGTGACGGCACTGCGGGACTTCTACAAGGTGCCGCTGGACCGGATCGTGGCCGTCCACGACGAGTTGGACATCGACTACGCGACGCTGCGCCTGAAGCTGGGCGGCGGGGACAACGGGCACAACGGCCTGAAGTCGATGACGAAGTCGATGGGCGCGGACTACCACCGGGTGCGGTGCGGCATCGGTCGCCCGCCGGGCCGGATGCAGGTGGCCGACTTCGTGCTGAAGGACTTCTCCTCCACGGAGCGCAAGGAGCTCGACTGGTTCGTGGACCGGTCGGCGGACGCCGTGGAGTGCCTGATCACGGAGGGTCTGGAGCGGGCGCAGTCCGCGTACAACTCCTGACGGCTACAGGTCGTCGAGCCCTTCGAAGTCGATTTCGGCGGCGAAGGGCCGATCGACGCGGAACGGCTTGGTGTGGATCCCCTGGCACACGTAGGCGCGGGTGTGGGGGTCCAACTCGTAGACGTATACGACTGGTTCGACGGTCTGGTCGCCCTCGATCTTGACGATCCAGTAGTTCGGGATGCCGGCGGCAGCGTACTTGTTCAGCTTGGTCTGCGTGTCCCGGGCTTCTGACTCGGGCGAGACCACCTCGACGGCAAGCAGGACGTCGGCCGCATAGAAGTGGGTCTGCATGGGGCTCGTGCAGGCTTCTCGCCGCACAACCGAGATGTCGGGCTCGGGCCCGTTGCGTTTGTCGATAACCACGGTCATCTCACGCGCAACCGTCGTGTGCCGCGGGGTGGCCGTGCGCAGTCGGGTGACGAGGAAGTCGATCAGCCGGGAGTGGATGAACCGCTGCGGACTCACGAAGACCAGGCTCCCGTCGATCAGCTCAGTGTGGCGCGGGAGGTCCGGCAACGTCAGCAGATCGTCCACGGTGTACCCGTCCAGCGGGGGCCGCGACCAGTCGTGGACGGACTCAGCGGTCATGGTTGCTCCCATGGACGGAAGTGTGGCCCTGGACCACAACCGTAGCGGCCGGTATCCGCGTGCGTCATCACATCGTGTGACGGCGGCGGATACCGGCCGTTCGTTCGACCGTACGGGTCAGCCGGTGTTGCGGAGCCCCGCCGCCACGCCGTTGACGCTGAGGAGCAGCGCGCGGGAGAGGACCGGGTCGGCTTCCTCGCCGCGGGCGGCCGCGGCGCGCTGGCGGGCCAGCAGGGAGACCTGGAGGTAGGAGATCGGGTCCAGGTAGGCGTCGCGGACGGCGAAGGTCTGCTGGAGTACGGGCTGCGAGTCGAGGAGGCGTTCGCCCCCGGTGATGCGCAGGACCTCACGGACCGTGAGCTCGTGCTCGGCGCGGATGCGGTCGAAGACGTGCTTCAGCTCGTCGGGGACGAGGGTGTCGACGTAGTGGCGGGCGATCCGCAGGTCCGTCTTGGCGAGGGTCATCTCGACGTTGGACAGGAAGTTGCGGAAGAAGTGCCAGCGTTCGCCCATCTCGGTGAGGACGCCTTCCTGGCCGGCCTCGCGGATCGCCTTGAGGCCGGAGCCGACGCCGTACCAGCCGGGGACGATCTGGCGGGACTGGGTCCAGCCGAACACCCACGGGATGGCGCGCAGGCCGTCGAGGCCGGCGCCGGAGTCCGGGCGGCGGGAGGGCCGGGAGCCGAGGTGGAGGTCGGCGAGCTGGTCGACCGGGGTGGACGCGAAGAAGTAGGCGGGCAGGTCCGGGTCCTCGACGAGCGCCCGGTACGCGGAGTGGGCCGCGTCGGAGGCGATGTCCATGGCCGCGTCCCAGCGGGCGAGGTCGTCGTCGGACTGGCGGGGCGCCGTGTGCAGGGCGGAGGCCTGCAGGGTGGCGGCGACGGTCAGTTCGAGGTTCTCGCGGGCGAGGGACGGCACGAGGTACTTGTCGGAGATGACCTCGCCCTGCTCGGTCACCTTGATCTCGCCCTCCAGGGTGCCCCACGGCTGGGCGAGGATCGCGTCGTGCGAGGGGCCGCCGCCGCGGCCGACGGTGCCGCCGCGGCCGTGGAAGAGGCGCAGCCGCACGCCGTAGCGGTGGGCGACGTCGCGGAGCCGGCGCTGGGCGCGGTGGATCTCCCACTGGCTGGTGGTGATGCCGCCGAACTTGGAGGAGTCGGAGTAGCCGAGCATGACCTCCTGGACGTCGCCGCGGAGGGAGACCAGGCGCCGGTAGGAGGGGTCGGCGAGCATCTCGTCGAGGATGACGTCGGCGGCGCGCAGCTCGTCGGTGGTCTCCAGCAGCGGCACGATGCCGATCTTGGCCCAGCCGGCGTGCAGGTCGACGAGCCCGGCCTCGCGGGCGAGGACGGCGGCGGCGAACACGTCGTCGGCGCCCTGGCACATGGAGATGATGTACGACTCGATGACCTCGGGGCCGAACTTCTCGAACGCCTCCTTGATCGCGAGGAAGACGCCGAGGGTCTTGTGGCCGGCCGCGTCGAGCGGGGCCGGGCTCGGGGCGAGGGGGCGGCGGGAGCGGAGCTCCTTGGCGAGGAGCCGCTGCCGGTACTCGCGGGGCATGTCGGCGTAGCGCCAGGACTCCTCGCCGAGGCGGTCGAAGAGCTGGCCGAGGGCGTGGTGGTGGGCGTCGGCGTGCTCGCGGACGTCCATGGTGGCGAGCTGGAGGCCGAACGCGGCGAGCGTGCGGATGGTGCGGTCCATCCGGCCGTCGGCGAAGAGGCCGCCGCGGTGCTCGCGCAGGGAGGTCTGGATGAGGGTGAGGTCGGTGAGCAGGTCGGCGGTGCCGAGGTAGTCGCGGCCCTCCTCGTGCGGGGTGCCCTTGGCGAGGCGCTCGCGGGTGCCCAGCAGCTTCTGCCGGATGCAGGTGACCTTGAGGCGGTACGGCTCCTCGGCGTTCAGCCGCTTGTAGCGCGGGCTGATCTCGGGGAGGCGTTCGAGGTCGGCCTGGAGGGAGGAGAGGAGCTCCTCGGTCGCTCCGGTGTAGCGGATGGAGTTGGACAGCAGGCTGCGCAGGAAGTCGACGAGTTCGAGGGCGTCGGTGATGCCGTGCTCGTGCTGGAGGATCAGCACCTCGCGGGTGACGTCCGGGGTGACGTTGGGGTTGCCGTCGCGGTCGCCGCCGATCCAGGTGCCGAAGGTGAGGGGGCGGGTGCCCGGCGGGAGTTCGATGCCGACGCGCTGGAGTTCGGCGGCGAGGTCCTCCAGGACGTCGCCGACGGCTCCGGCGTGCAGCTCGTCGAGGTAGTAGATGGCGTTGCGGGCCTCGTCGGCGGGCTCGGGGCGGACGACGCGCAGTTCGTCGGTCTGCCAGACGAGGTCGATGTTCTCGGCGAGGCGGAGGTCCTGGCGGCGGCGGTCGCCCGAGCCCGCGGCGGTCTCCTCCAGGAGGGCGGCGATGCGGCGCAGCTTGTTCAGGACGCTGCGGCGGGCGGCCTCGGTGGGGTGTGCGGTGAAGACCGGGCGCACGTTGAGGTTCCGTACGGTCTCGCGCAGGTGCTCGGGGTCGGCGTCCTTGAGCATGTCCGCGGTGCGGGCCAGCAGGCCGCCCTCGGCGGCGCGGTGGGCGCGCAGCTCGCGGCCGCGGTGCACCTGCTCGGTGACGTTGGCGAGGTGGAAGTAGGTGGAGAAGGCGCGCACCAGCTTGGCGGCGGTCTCCAGGTCGGTGTCGCCGAGGAGGGCGGCGGCCGCCTCGCCGTCGGTGCGGGTGAGGGCGCGCACGCGCTCGACGAGGTCGAGGAGGTCCCGGCCCTCCTGGCGGACGATGGTCTCGCCGAGGAGGTCGCCGAGGCGGCGGATGTCCGCGCGCAGCTCTGCGTCGACGGCGGCGACGGCGGACGGGGCCCGGCCCGGGGTGTGGGCGGTGGAGGCCTGGTCGGCACTGCTCACAGGTGCGGCTCCTTGCAGTGGTCGAGCGCTACGGGGAGGTGGGCTCCGGCGTGCGCGCGTGGTGGTACCGCCGCCCGGACGGGTAGGGGTCCCGTTGCGGGGGTGCCTTCTGCGGCGCAGCTCGGCTGCCCGTGCGGACCGCGCTGTCCGACGACACCAGGATAGGTGTCCGGGCCTCGTGCCTCGGTAAACGTCTCGACAGGCGGGCGCTCGGCACCGTGCGGCGGGGCGCGCGGGGGGTGAGTGCGCCTGTGGGCGCGCCGTGCCGAGGTGTCGCGCTCCTCTTGTCGGGGGGCCGCGCTTTGCCATACTTACGTTGCCGTAGGTTACGCATCCGTAGCCGGGGTGCCTGCCTCCTCCCTCTTCCTTCAGGGGACGCCCATGACCACCGGTCCCGACCTGATCGAGGGCGTCTCCGTGCCCTCGGACCCGCCCTCCGAACCGTCCTCCACCGCCTCTCCCGCTTCCGCTGCCCCGCTGCCGTCCGCGACCCGCGGCGGTGAGCACAAGCGGTCGGTGGAGCAGATCGCGCTGCTGCTGTTCATCACCGTGCCGTTCCTCGCGCTGCTCGCGGCGGTGCCGCTGGCCTGGGGGTGGGGGGTGAGTTGGCTGGACCTCGGCCTGATGGCGGCCATGTACTTCCTGACCTGCCACGGGATCACGGTCGGCTTCCACCGCCACTTCACGCACGGCTCGTTCAAGGCGAAGCGGCCGCTGCGGCTCGTGCTGGCGGTCATGGGGTCGATGGCGGTGGAGGGGCCGCTGGTGCGCTGGGTGGCCGATCACCGCAAGCACCACCGGTACTCCGACCAGGAGGGCGACCCGCATTCGCCGTGGCGGTTCGGGGAGAGCCTGCCGGCGCTGCTGAAGGGCCTGTGGTGGGCGCACGTCGGCTGGCTGTTCGACACCGAGCAGACCGACCAGCACAAGTACGCCCCCGATCTGATCAAGGACCCGGCGCTGCGGCGGATCTCGCGGGACTTCGTGTTCTGGACGGTGGTGTCGCTGGCGGTCCCGCCGCTGGTGGGCGGGCTGGTGACGCTGTCGTGGAGGGGCGCGTTCACGGCGTTCTTCTGGGGTTCCCTGGTCCGGGTGGCGCTGCTGCACCACGTGACGTGGTCGATCAACTCGATCTGCCACGCGGTGGGCAGGCGTCCGTTCCGGTCCCGGGACCGGTCGGGGAACGTGTGGTGGCTGGCGGTGCTGTCCTGCGGCGAGTCCTGGCACAACCTGCACCACGCGGACCCGACGTCGGCCCGGCACGGAGTGCTGCGCGGCCAGGTGGATTCCAGTGCGCGGCTGATCCGCTGGTTCGAGCGGGCGGGCTGGGCGTCGGACGTGCGCTGGCCGTCCGGGGCCCGGATCGACGCCCGACGCAGGGAAAACGCGTCGCACGCGGCATGATGGGGGGCGTGGCGATCGACGGCAGCACTTCCAGCAGCGACAAGCCCAGGCGTGGCCGCCGGGTTCGGATGACGGGCGCGGAGCGGCGCCAGCAACTGCTGGACATCGGCCGGGCCCTGTTCGCCGAGAAGGGTTTCGAGGGCACTTCGGTGGAGGAGATCGCGGCGAAGGCCGGGGTGTCCAAGCCCGTGGTGTACGAGCACTTCGGCGGCAAGGAGGGCCTGTACGCGGTCGTGGTGGACCGGGAGATGCGCCAGCTGCTGGACATGGTGACGGGCGCGCTGACGGCCGGGCATCCGCGGGAGCTGCTGGAGCAGGCGGCGTTCGCCCTGCTGGACTACATCGAGTCGTACACGGACGGGTTCCGGATCCTGGTGCGGGACTCGCCGGTGGCCCAGTCGACGGGTACGTTCGCATCGCTGATCAGCGACATCGCCACGCAGGTCGAGGACATCCTGGGCCTGGAGTTCAAGGCGCGCGGGTTCGATCCGAAGCTGGCCCCGCTGTACGCGCAGGCGCTGGTCGGGATGGTGGCGCTGACCGGACAGTGGTGGCTGGACGTGCGGCGGCCGAAGAAGGCGGAGGTCGCGGCGCACCTGGTGAACCTGGCCTGGCACGGGCTGGACGGGCTGGAGGCGAAGCCCCGGCTGGTCGGCCACCGCAAGAGCTGAGTACGGACGCGCGGGCTCCGGCGGGAGCCGCGCGGGACGGCCACGACGGCGCCCCGTCACCGCGGCTGCGGTGGCGGGGCGCCGTCCCGTTTTCCGGGGCGTCTCACCCTGCCGGGTGGGACGGTTCGAGGACGCCGGTGAGCACGGTCAGCACTCCTTGACGGCGACGGCGAAGATGCGGCGGAAGGGGAAGACGGTGCCGCGCGGGCCGGGCGGGTAGGCGGTGCGCAGCAGGTCGCGGTATTCGGCGAGGAAGGCGTCGACGGCCCGGGGGTCGTCTTCGAGGGCGGTCAGGACCGGGCGCAGGGCGGTGCCCTTGACCCAGTCGAGGACGGGGTCGGTGCCGGGCAGCAGCTGGAAGTAGGTGGTCTCCCAGGTGTCGGCGGAGCAGCCGAGCTCGGTGAGCCGGTCGAGGTATTCGGCGGCGTCGAGGACGTGGGTGTAGCGGGAGCCGTGGCCGGCGAGCCGGTCGCGCCAGCGCGGGCTGTCGCAGAGCCCGGCGAGGAGGGCGTGGCTGGGGGCGGCGTGGTTGCCGGGGACCTGGAAGGCGAAGGTGCCGCCGGGGCGCAGGCCGTTGATCCAGGCGGCGAAGGAGCCGGGGTGGTTGGGCACCCACTGGAGGGCGGCGTTGGAGACGATCAGGTCGTAGGTCTCGTCGGGGAGCCAGTCGGCGAGGTCGGCGTGGCGGAAGTCGAGGGTGCCGCCGCCGGGGGTGGGTCCGGCGTGTTCGTCGTCGGCGCGCCGGAGCATCTCCGCGGAGAGGTCGAAGCCGGTGGTGTGGGCCCGGGGCCAGCGGTCGACGAGAAGGGCCGTGACGTTGCCGGGGCCGCAGCCGAGGTCGGCGATGCGGGCGGGGTCGGCGGGGAGTTCCGGTACGCGGTGCAGGAGGTCGAGGAAGGGGCGCGCGCGGTGTCCTGCGTGCCGGAGGTACTGCTGCGGGTCCCAGGTGGGTACGGCGCGGGTGGCGGCGGTGGGAACGCGTGCCGTGCCGCGGACGTCGGAATGCATGTTCGAGCCTCCCTGCTGGCGGGGCGGTCGGAAACGGAAGCCGTTACGGCCCTCTCCATGCCCGCGGCCACCCCAAATATATCTTGACGTCAAGATTCACGCTTTCAAGATATACCCCTCCGAGACTCTTGCATTCAAGAGACTTCACATCGACAGACCCCTTACACTGATCGGCATGGAGGACGAGGTCGACCGGTTGGTCGCGGCATGGCGGCGGGAACGCCCTGACCTCGACGTGGAACCGCTGGAAGTGCTGAGCCGCGTGAGCAGGCTCGCCCGCCATCTCGACCGCGCCCGCAGGCTGGCCTTCTCCGAGCACGGCCTGGAGCCGTGGGAGTTCGACGTCCTGACCTCGCTGCGCCGCGCCGGCGCGCCCTACCAGCTGTCCCCCGGCCAGCTGCTGACGCAGACTCTGGTCACCTCCGGCACGATGACCAACCGCATCGACCGGCTCGCCAAGAAGGGGCTCGTCGAGCGGCTGCCCGACCCCAACGACCGGCGCGGGGTCCTGGTCCGGCTGACCGCCGAGGGCCGCGACCGGGCCGACGAGGCCCTGGCCGGGCTGCTGGCCCAGGAGCGGGCGATCCTCGCCCAGCTCTCCCAGGCCCAGCGTGCCGACCTCGCCGCCCTGCTACGCCAGTTGACCGCTCCGTTCGACAACATCCCCGGGTAGGTCCGCCGGTCGTACGCCGGCCCGCCGGGCCAGCGCCACGGCCGCGAGCGTGGAGTGCACCCCGAGCTTGCCCAGCACGTTCTGCATGTGCGTGCGGACGGTGTGCGGGGACAGGAAGAGTCGGGCCGCCACGTCCTTGCGGCCCAGCCCCGCCACCATGCAGCGCAGCACCTCGTGCTCGCGCGGCGTCAGGGACTCCACGAGCCGCTCGCTGTCGCTGCGGTGCTTGCGCGCGGCGGTCAACTCCCGCAGCACGCCGGTGAGCAGAGCGGGCGGCAGGTGCGTCTCCTCGCGCAGCACCCCCCGGATGACGGCCAGCAGCCGCGAGAGCGAGCAGTCCTTCGCGACCCAGCCCGACGCGCCCGCCTGGAGGGCGTACGCGGCCCGGCGCGGGTCGTCGCGCTCGGCGAGGACGACGGTGCGGACCGCGGGATGGACCGCCCGTACGCCGGCGACGAGCGCGATGCCGTCCGAGCCGGGCGGAGGGGCCCCGGACGCGTCCCGCTGGGCGGGCACCGCCCCGGCGGCGGCGCCGAGGTCGGCGTCCACCAGCAGCACGTCGAAGCGGCGCCCCTCCGCCACCGCGCGTTCCAGGCAGCGCAGGGCGGCAGGGCCGCTGCCGGCCGCGGACACGTCGACGTCGGGCTCGGCCGCCAGAGCAGCGGCCAGCGACTCGGCGAAGATGCGGTGGTCATCGACCACGAGAACACGGATGCGAACCACAAAACCCCCAAGGGTCGGGGACGGACGACTGCGGGTACGGCGCCCGGACCGGGTGATGGAAGCTGCCGCGGCCGCCGCCGAGACATCTCTGCATTACCCCGGACCGGACGCCGTACCCGGCGTGTCTCGACCCCTGAATCAACACCGGCCCCCACCGGCGTCACGCATCAGCGTAGAGCGGGGTGCGGCTCGCGGTTGGCCGAATAGCAGAACTTTTCCGAGCGGTTTTCTGGTGGGGACCCTCCCGAAGGGCCTTCGGCATGGCCTGAATTGAGCGGTTCGAAGGACCTGTAAGACCCTTTCCGGCCCGGTAGGTGCTCCGGGCAGATGCACGGGGGGCATTTCACCCGGCGTGTGCACGCCGAGCGCCCGCGCGCTGCGCCCGCCCGCGGCGCTCTCGGGCACGGCGCGCTCCCCCGGTGGCCGCCCGCCAACGCACCGCGCCCCCCGCACGGCGGCGTGCGGGGGGCGGTGGGACCGGTGCGGCCGGTGCGGCCGGTGCGGGCCGCTGCAGGCCGCTGCGGGTGGGGGATCAGCCGCGCAGGTCGCGGGTGAAGTTCCACGCGTCGGCGATGATGCCTTCGAGGTCGGGGCGGGACGGGGTCCAGCCGAGCTTCTCGTGGGCGGCCTTCGCGGAGGCGACGAGCACGGCCGGGTCGCCGGCCCGGCGCGGGGCGACGACCTCGGGGATGTCCTTGCCGGTGACCTTGCGGACGGCCTCGACGACCTCGCGGACCGAGAAGCCGTTGCCGTTGCCCAGGTTGCAGATCAGGTGCTCGCCCTCGGTGGCGGCGTCCAGGGCGGCCAGGTGGGCCTCGGCCAGGTCGGCGACGTGGATGTAGTCGCGCACGCAGGTGCCGTCCGGGGTCGGGTAGTCCTCGCCGAACACCGAGATCGACTCCCGCTCGCCGAGGGCGACCTGGAGGACCAGCGGGATCAGGTGGGTCTCGGGGTCGTGGCGCTCGCCGTACTGCCCGTAGGCGCCGGCCACGTTGAAGTAGCGCAGCGACACCGCCGCGACGCCGTGGGCCGCGCACTCGCCCGTGATCATGTGGTCGACGGCCAGCTTGGACGCGCCGTACGGGTTGGTGGGCCGGGTGGCGGACGCCTCCGTCAGCAGGCTCTCGGTGGGCTCGCCGTAGGTGGCGGCCGTGGAGGAGAACACCAGCTTGCGCACACCGGCCGAGCGCATGGCGCCCAGCAGGGCGAGGGTGCCGCCGACGTTGTTGTCCCAGTACTTGGCCGGGTTCACGACGGACTCGCCGACCTGCGAGAACGCCGCGAAGTGCAGGACCGCGTCGTAGGAGGGGTCGAGGTACCGCTCGGCGTCCTGGATGCGGCCCTCGATGAACTCGGCCCCGGCCGGGACGCCCTCGCGGAAGCCCGTGGAGAGGTCGTCGAGGACGGTGACCTCGTGTCCGGCCTCCAGCAGGTGCGCCGCGACGACGCTGCCCACGTATCCGGCGCCGCCGGTGACCATGTACTTAGAAGACGGCGTCTTGCTCACTGGTCTGCTACCTCTCGCAGGGGAACGCACGCGCGACGGTGCGCATGCCGGTCACTGGCTTACCGGATTACGGGCCTCCGGGGAAATCGGCGTCCGTCCGCGGGAGTGCCGCCCGGTCCAGCAGGCCGGTCCGGGCGGCCAGCGCGGCCGCCTCCAGCCGGGAGCCCACGCCCAGCTTCATCAGCACCCGCTGCACGTGCGTGCGCGCCGTGCTCGGCGCGATCTCCATGCCCGCGGCGATGAGCCGGGTGTCCTCGCCCTCGGCGACCCGGACCAGCACCTCCACCTCGCGCGGAGTGAGCAGCCGCAGCAGCCGGCTGCCCTCGTCGTCGGGCGCGGCCGCGGGGTTGAGGAGCTCCGCGAACGCCGCCTGGAGCAGTTGCGGGGAGACCGCGGCCTCCCCCGCCCGGGCCTTGGCCAGCGCCCGCTCGACGCCCTCGATCCGCTCGTCCTGGCGTACGTACCCGCAGGCGCCGGCGGCGAAGGCGGCGGCGATGCCGCGCGGACTCGGCACGGGGCCGAGGACCACGACCGCGGTCTGCGGCCGCTCCCGTCTGATGCGGACCACGGGCTCGAAGACCCCCGGCTCCGCGGGTGTGGCCGTGCCCAGCAGGCAGACCTCCGGAGCGCGGCTGATGACCAGGTCGGCGGCGCCGGCAGCCGGTGCGGCCGCGGCGAGCACCCGGTGTCCGCGCAGTTTCAGGGCCGAGGCGAGCGCCTCGGCCAGCAGCCTGTGTTCGTCGACCACCATGACCCGTACGCCCATTGGGCCCCCACCCTCTCCCCTTCTGCCCCGGCAAGCTACACGCTTGTTCGACGGCGCGCGGTGGATACGGCACGAAAGCCCCCGGAAGGCGGACCTTCCGGGGGCTTCGGCGGGCCGCGGACGCGGCCGGGGATCAGCTGGCGCTGAAGGAGACGAACAGGTACTCGGGATCCGACTTGTCGGAGAACGGCTTCTTCACGTTGGTGCGGGAGATGAAGAGCTTGCCGTTGTGGTAGCGGAACTCGGAGAACTCGGGCGAGAAGCCGGTCTCGGCGGTGCGGCTCGCCTTCTCCGCCGGGTTCTCCATCAGGAGGGTCTCCTTCATCGTCGTCCCGTTGATGGAGACGATCTGGCCGCCCTTGTCGTAGGGGGGCACCTTGTAGGCGATGATGTTCGACCCGTCCATGCGGAGCGGGAACATGGTGTACCGCTCGCCGGCGTCGGCGCGGTCACTGGTCTGCTTGCCGGTCTCCAGGTCGAAGGAGAGCAGCTCGTTGGTGCGGGCCAGGGAGGAGTCCTTGCCCTGGTGCTCGATGGAGGGCAGGTACACCTTGCCGTTGCCGACCACGATGTTGCTGCACTTCTCGATCTCGGTCGCCCGGCACTTGCCGCCGAAGTTGCCGGAGGCGAGCGAGATGCGCGCCTTCAGCTCGCCCTTGGGGTCGACGACGAACAGGTCGCTGATGCCCGTGGCGTTCTTGGCGGTGCCGCCGACGTCGGCGGCGACGACCAGCGGCTTGGTGGAGACGATCGACGCCCACTCGATGCCCTCGGAGAGCTTGTACGAGGCGGTGGGCGCACCGGTGGTCGGGTTCAGGCTCTGCGCGTACAGGGTCTGGCTGGGGTAGCGACCGCACTTGCGGATGACGGCGAGGCCCTCGCCGCCCGCGTAGCCGGCGTCGTAGCAGCCGTCGGGGTCGACCTTGGGCGTCCACAGCGACTTGCCGTCGGCGAGGTTCCAGGCGGCGCCGCCGCTGGTGCCGGCCGCGGCGACGGTCTGGCCGCTGATGGTGACCTCGTTCAGCGAGGCCGGCTGGTCACCGGTGGCGCTGCCCTTGGCGTTGCCGGACCACAGGAGCTTGCCGGTGTTCAGGTCGATGACGCCGACCTCGGTGCACGGCGGGTACTTGTTCTGCGGCGTGGCCGCGGCCGCCTTGTACAGCACGGCCGTCTTGTTGTCGCTGACGTGCTTGGTCGCGCCGCAGACCTCGCCCGGGAACGGCAGTTCCCACTTCTTGCCGCCGTCGACCACGTTGTACCCGACGACCTTGGACATGTCGGTCTTGACGTAGGTGGAGTCGGTGAGCCAGGAGCCGGGAACGGAGGTGATCTCCTCCGGCGCCGGGCTCGGCTGGTTGTACAGCGGCCGCGACTTGGTGCTGGCGGGCACCTTCTCCGAGCCGGGCGCGCCGGCCGGGGCGCTGCTCCCGCCGGACGTCGGGCTCGCCGCGGGTTCGTCGTCGTCGCCGCCGCTGCCGGAGGCGTACCAGAGGCCGCCGGCGACGATCAGGACGACGGCGAGCGCCGCCGCACCGATGATCGTCATCTGGGTGCGCTTCTCACCGCCGCCGCCCGCGCCGGAGGGGACCGGCTGCGGCGGGGCCGCCTGCATGGGCGCCGTGGGGGCGCTGTACGGGCTCGGGGCGGCCGGGCCCTGCTGCGGGTAGCCGTAGCCCTGCTGGGGGTAGCCGTACGCCGGCTGCCCGGGCGGCGCGGCCTGCGGCGGCACGGCCGGCCCGCCCGCGGGCATGGTCGGCGGCACGGCGGGCGGCGGGGCCTGCGGCGGCGCGCCGGCCGGCTGCCGCGGGTCCACCGGCGGCTGCGGCGGGGCGGCGGCCGGGGGCTGCTGCGGCGGGACGGGCGGCGCCGTGGGCGGCGGTGCGCCGAAGCCTCCGGGCGGGGGGTCCTGCGGCGCGCCGAAGCCGCCGGCGGGCGGCTGCTGAGGGGGCGGCGGGGTACTCATCGTGTGCTGTTGCCTCTCGTGGACTCGTTCACTTGCCGAAGACCATCAGGAGCTTCTCGTCCTTGTCCTGGGCGCGCAGGTGTACGACGGAGATGTAGAAGCGGCCACCCGCGTAGTCGATCTGCGGGGTGTAGAAGGAGCCCTCGATCGGAGCCGCGACGCCGGAGGGGTGGCGCAGCAGGGCGGTGGGCGCGCCCCCGGCGACCGGGATGGCCACGACCTCGCCGCCCTTGTCCTTCTCGGCGGACCGGTAGGCGATCAGCTGCCCGTTCTCGACCCTGATCGGGGTGAGGGTGCGGCCGTCGCCGGCCGGGGTGCGCCACTTCGCCTTGCCCGTGCCCAGGTCGAAGGCGACGATCTCGTTGCCCTTGCCGGACTCCGCGGCGGTCGGCAGGTAGAGGATCCCGCCGTCGACGGCGCTGGTGCGGCAGACCTCGAAGGACCCCAGCGGGGCGTGGTTGCACTCGTTGGCGAACTTGCCGTCGCCGGTCACGGTGGTGCGCTGTTTCCCGTCGGGGCCGAGGACCACGATGGCACGTTGGCCCTTCGCCTCGTTGGCGAGGTCGAGGACGACGGGGTCGAGGGAGTAGACGTTGGTGACCTTGTAGCCGTCGGGGAGCTGGTAGGTCCAGGTCTTCTTGCCGGTGACCGGGTCGGCGTCCGAGACCTCGGCCTTGCCGTCCTTCTCGTTGCAGCTGGCGATGGCGATCATCTTGTTGCCGTGGGCGGTGTACGCGCTGGGCTTGCAACCCTCTGCGGACCCGCTGCCGAACAGCTTGTCACCCGTACTGATCCTGAAGGCGCTGGCGGAGCCGCTGCGGCTGACGGCGACGGTGTCGCCGGCCATGCCCAGGGTGGGGCTGGTCATGATGTCGAAGAGACCCTCCGTGGGGATCTCCTTGGACCAGCCTTCCTTCCCCGTCTTCAGATCGACCATCCGCATCCGGTTGCACTGGGCGCTGTCGGACCCGCTCTCCTTGTACACGACGACGGTCTTGGCGTCGGCGGTGGTCTGGGGGGTGACGGAGCAGATCGGGGCGGGGAAGGGGAGCGTCCACTGCTCCTTGCCGTCGGCGGACGCGTAGGCGGTGAGGTTGTTCCACACCCGCTTGACGACGGTGTCGCCGACCACCCACTGGCCTTCGGTGTCGACGCCCATGCCGGGGCCGTCGATCTTGGGGGCCTTGAGCCAGAGGACCCTGTCCTCGCCCTGCTTGCGCCCGGCGTTGAGGTCCTCGGAGACCTGGGAGCCGTTGCCGTTGCCGTCGCCCTTGTCGGGGGTGGCGGAGGCCTGGGCGTCGGTGGGCGGGGAGCCCTGGGCGACGGGCGTGGCCGGATCCTTCTCCCCGCCGCCCGCGAGGAGGGCGTACCCGCCGACACCGAGGACGAGGACGCCGGCGACCGCGGCCGCGGCGATGGCGGTGGTCCGCCGGCGGCGGCCGGACGGGGTGCCGGGGGCCGGGGACGCGCCCGGCTGCGGGAAGGAGTACGCGGGCTGCCCCATCGGCGCGGTCGGGGGCTGCGGCTGGGCGTACGGGTTGGGGCCCTGCGGGGGCGTGCCGTACGAGGGCTGCGGGGGGCCGGGGAGGTGCCCGTAACCGTCCGGCGCCGGCGGCTGGTTCGGCGGCTGGGGCTGCTCGGTCATCAGCGCGTACCTTCGGCGTCGGGTGTGGGGGTGGGGGAGATGACCTTTCTACCACTGCCGCCGGGACGGCACGGGGCCGGTCGCACCCCTGTTCCCAAGGGCGGACCGGCCTGTGACAGGGTCGTTATCAGGCCAGTTCGGCCACCGCACCCACGGACCGTCAGGCCTCCTCGGCCAGCTCCAGCCAGCGCATCTCCAACTCGTCCCGCTCGGCCATGAGTTCGCGCAGCTCGGCGTCGAGCTTGGCCACCTTCGCGAAGTCCGTAGCGTTCTCGGCGATCTGGGCGTGCAGGTTGGTCTCGCGGTCCGCCATCTTGTTGAGCTGCCGCTCGATGCGCTGCAGTTCCTTCTTCGCAGCGCGGGAGTCGCCGGCGGACGTCGACTTCGGCGCGGCCGGGGCGGGCGCGGGGGCGGCCGCCTCGATCATCTTCTGGCGGCGCTCCAGGTACTCGTCGAGGCCGCGCGGCAGCATCCGCAGGGTCGCATCGCCCAGCAGCGCCATCACCGTGTCGGTGGTGCGCTCGATGAAGAACCGGTCGTGCGAGATCACGATCATCGAGCCGGGCCAGCCGTCGAGGAGGTCCTCCAGCTGCGTGAGGGTCTCGATGTCGAGGTCGTTGGTGGGCTCGTCGAGGAAGAGCACGTTCGGCTCGTCCATCAGCAGCCGCAGGATCTGCAGGCGACGGCGCTCACCGCCGGAGAGGTCGCCGACCGGCGTCCACTGCTTCTCCTTGGTGAAGCCGAACTGCTCGCACAGCTGACCGGCCGTCATCTCGCGGCCCTTGCCGAGGTCGACGCGGTCTCGGACGCGCTGGACGGCCTCCAGGACCCGCAGGGACGGGTCGAGTTCGCCGACCTCCTGGGAGAGGTACGCCAGCCTGACGGTCTTGCCGACGGTGACGCTGCCGGCCGCCGGCTGCACGTCGCCCTGGGTACGGGCCGCCTCGGCCAGGGCACGCAGCAGCGAGGTCTTGCCGGCGCCGTTCACGCCGACCAGGCCGATGCGGTCGCCGGGGCCGAGGTGCCAGGTGAGGTGCTTGAGCAGGGTCTTCGGCCCGGCCTGGACGGTGACGTCCTCCAGGTCGAACACGGTCTTGCCGAGACGGGCGTTGGCGAAGCGCATCAGCTCGGAGCTGTCGCGCGGCGGCGGCACGTCCGCGATGAGGGCGTTTGCGGCCTCGATGCGGAACCGCGGCTTGGAGGTGCGGGCGGGGGCGCCGCGGCGCAGCCAGGCCAGCTCCTTGCGCATCAGGTTCTGCCGCTTGACCTCCTCGGTCGCGGCGATCCGCTCCCGCTCGGCGCGGGCGAAGACGTAGTCGCTGTAGCCGCCCTCGTACTCGTAGACGCTGCCGCGCTGGACGTCCCACATGCGGGTGCAGACCTGGTCGAGGAACCAGCGGTCGTGGGTGACGCAGACGAGGGAGGAGCGGCGCGTCTGGAGGTGCTGGGCCAGCCAGGAGATGCCCTCGACGTCGAGGTGGTTCGTGGGCTCGTCGAGGACGATGAGGTCCTGGTCCTCGATGAGCAGCTTGGCGAGGGCGATGCGGCGGCGCTCGCCACCGGAGAGCGGGGCGATGACGGTGTCCAGGCCCTGGGCGAACCCGGGCAGGTCCAGGCCGCCGAACAGGCCGGTCAGCACGTCGCGGATCTTCGCGTTGCCGGCCCACTCGTGGTCGGCCATGTCCCCGATGATCTCGTGCCGGATCGTCGCCGCGGGGTCGAGCGAGTCGTGCTGGGTGAGGACGCCCATGCGCAGGCCGCCGCTCTGGGTGACCCGGCCGGTGTCGGGCTCCTCCAGCCTGGCCAGGATCCGGATCAGGGTGGTCTTGCCGTCGCCGTTGCGGCCCACGACACCGATCCGGTCCCCCTCGGACACGCCGAGGGAGATGCCGTCGAGCAGGGCACGGGTGCCGTACACCTTGCTCACTGCCTCGACATTGACCAGATTGACGGCCATCAGACGCGCTCCAGGTGGGGTACCCCCGGACGGGTCCGGGGGAGGGTGTGGATCAGCCCCTCAGCCTAACGCTCCGGGACGGGGCGGAGCGTTCCACCAGGTACCAGCCGCCGAGCGCCATGGCGATGGCGGCGGGAGCGGTGACGGGCAGGGCGACGAGGGTCGCGGTGTGGCCCTCGAACAGCCCGCCCAGGCCGGTCATGGACAGGCCGAGGATGCCGAGCAGGCACAGAGTGGTGCCGGCGGCGGCGCGCGGCGACGAGCCGGCCGCGGCGGGGGCGGACACCGGGGCGGGTGCGGGTGCGGGGGCGGGGGCTTCGAAGCGGCGGAAGGCGGCGACGAGCAGCCCGGTCAGCGCGGCGGCGAGCAGCAGCCGTACGGGCACCTGGGCCCACCAGGCGGCCGAGGCGGGCTCGGGCAGCCGCAGCCCGAGGGCGAGCTGGGCGGCGTACACGGCGAGCATGGCGGTGAGGTGCCACAGGAAGGCGGTCATGGCGATCCCGTTGGCGGCGACCACGCCCCGCCACACCCGGGGCCGGGCCAGCAGCCGCGCGGCGGGCGCCCCGAGCAGTTCGACGGCCCCGACGAGCCACAGCCCGTGGCAGAGCAGGGCGAGGGTGGGCGGCGCCATGTTGGACACCTTCTCGCCGGGCATCCCGACCATGGACAGCGGGTACGGCCCGTACGCGACGAGCAGCGCGGCCCCGGCGAGTCCGGCGGCGGCGAGGGCGGCGGGACGCAGGAGCCGGGCCCGGGACCGGTGGTGCGGCGCCCGGCCGGCGGGGGTGAGGCGGCCGTCGGCGCGCAGGAAGCCGAGCTGGTGCACGGCGAGCCAGACGAAGGCGAAGTTCAGGAACTCGACGTAGGGCACCCCGGCTCCGAACCGCAGCAGGTCGACCGCGGCCGCGGCCCCGGCGAGCGCGGCGAAGGCGCCCCAGCCCCACCGCCGGTGCAGCCGCAGCAGGGGCGGGGTGAGGGCGACCATGGCGAGGTAGATGCCGATGAACCACAGCGGCTGGGTGACCATCCGCAGGGCGGCCCCGGAGAGCCGCCCGTCCCCGCGGCCCGCGGCCTGGACGGCGAGCGCGGCGGCCGTCCAGACGAGGACGAAGACGAGGGTGGGCCGCAGCAGCCGCCGCAGCCTGGCCCGCAGGAACGCGGCGTAGACCCCGCCCCGCCCGCCGGACTTCCGTTCCAGCGAGCGGTACGCCAGGGCGTGCGAGAAGCCGCCGACGAAGAAGAACACGGGCATGACCTGCAGCACCCAGGTCAGGGCCTGGAGTCCGGGGACGAGGGCGAGCAGGTTCCCTATTCCGTCCCCGGTCACCGCGGCCATCAGCCAGTGCCCGAGCACGACGGTGGCGAGCGAGGCGACGCGCAGCAGATCGACGTACCGGTCCCGCGTCGCGGGGGTCGCCTCGGCCAGGTCCCGTGCACTGATGTCCATGCCGGTACGCTCCCGCGCGCCCGGGGCCCCGGACCAGAGCGCTGCTACTCATTTCCGCTCTGGGTACCGCAGCTCCCGGGCCGTGGACCCGGGCGGCCGGGTCAGGAGTTCTGGGTCAGGAGTTCTGGGTCAGGAGTTGAGGACGGCCGCGACGACGGGTCCGGCCGCGTCGCCGCCGTGGCCGCCGCCCTCGACCATGGCTGCCGCGGCGACGTCGCCGCTGAAGCCGGTGAACCAGCTGTCGGGGCTGCCCGCGCCGTCGACCTCGGCGGAGCCGGTCTTCGCGCCCTTGTCGGAGCCGCGTACGGTGCCCATCACCTCGGCGGCGGTGCCGCTGGAGGCGGTCAGCTTCATCATGCGCACCAGCTGCTGGGCCACGGCGGGCTTCATGCTGCGCTCGGCGCGGGCGATCGGGCGGCCGTCGACGTCGGGCGCGACGATCACCGGCTGGTGGAACCGGCCGCTGCGGGCGGTGGCCGTGAGCGAGGCGACGTTGAGGGGGTTCATGGTGATCTGGCCCTGCCCGATGTAGGCCGCGGCGGCGGACGCGCCGGTGGCTTCGGGGACCTTGCCGTCGGCCGAGCGGACGCCGGTCTTCCAGTCGAGTCCGATGCCGAAGACCTCCCTGGCCTCCTTCGACAGGGCCGCGTCGTCGCGGACGTCGTCGATCCGCTTGATGAAGGTGGTGTTGCAGGAGCGGGCGAAGCCGGTGGCGAAGGTGGCGTCGGCGGGCAGGTCGAAGTTCTTCAGGTTGTGGAAGGAGCGGCCGCCCCAGGAGGCCTCCTTGGTGCACTCCGCCGGCTGGTCCGCCCCCGCCTTGCCGCGGTCGATCAGCATCGCCGCCGTGACGATCTTCATGGTGGAGCCGGGGGCGCGGGCGCCTTCCATGGCCGCGTTGAAGCCGTCCCTGCGGTGGTTGGCGACGGCCAGGATGTCACCGTTGCTCGGCTTGACGGCGGCCACCGAGGCCTCGGGGTACCGGGCGACGGCCTTCTCGGCCGCGTCCTGCACCGTGGCGTCGAGGGTGGTCCGCAGCGTGCCCGGTTCGCCCTCGGCCAGGGTCAGCAGGGTGCGCTTCGGCGCGCCCTGCGCGGCCGGCTCGATCCACAGCTCGGCCCCGGCACGGCCGCCGGCCTTGCCGCCGTAGGTCTGCCGCAGCTGGTCGAGGACCGGGCGCAGCGAGGGGTACTTCTCGGCGGTGAGCTCCTCGCCGTTGCGGTCGACGGCCTTGACGGGCGGGGTGGCGGGGGCCCCGGCGCGCAGCTTCTCGTCCTTGCCGAGCTGCGGGTGGATGACCGTGGGCTGCCAGTCGACGAGGGGTTTGCCGCTGGTGACGCCGCGGACGACGGTCAGCGTGGACGCGTAGGCGAGCGGCTTGGTCGCGCCCTCGTAGGTGACCTCCGCGGCGACGGTGAAGGGGACGCTGGCGCCGGTCGCGGCGCCAGGCGTGATGACGGCCTTGGACACGTGGGCCCGGTCCCGGTAGTCGGCGACCGCGGTCTGGGCGGCCTGCTGGTTGTTGGTCAACCGGGCCGCGGCGGCCGCGTCCCCGGCGGCCCAGGCGTCGAGGAAGGCCTTGGCGGTGCCCGCGGCCTCCCGTTCGGTGATCGGGCCGCTGCCCTTCGCGGCCCGGGTCTCGGCGCCCTTGCCGTCTCCGCCGTGGCTGCCGGCGCCGTCCACCAGCGCGTAGACCCCGTATCCGGCTCCGCCCATCATCGCGAGGAACACCCCGCCGATGACGGCCCCCTTCGCCGCCCCGTTCACGTCGCGTCCTCCCCTTCGGTCCCCCGGGACCCTGAACGCGTTCAAAGCCCCCTTGGCACGGACCTTACGCGGCGTACGCGTGTCGTGCACATCTTGTTACGGGAGGGAGATATTCCGGCGGGCCGGCACCGACCCGGCACCGGCCCTCCGCGATCCCGCCCCGCCGGCCGGCCGGCTAGACCCAGGTGTCCAGCCACATGCGGCTGCGCCAGGAGTCCATCGGGATCGTCTCGCCCGTGTAGATCGGCCAGAAGTAGATGAAGTTCCAGATGATCAGCAGCACCAGCACGCCCGCCGCGATCGCGCCCAGCGCCCGCCTGCGTTCCGACGAGCCCGCCGGGCCCAGCAGTGCCCCGATCGTCATCGCCACCGCCAGGCACAGGTAGGGGACGAAGACCACCGCGTAGAAGAAGAAGATGGTCCGCTCCTGGTAGTTGAACCAGGGCAGCAGGCCCGCACCCAGCGCGCAGGCGATCGCGCCCGCCCGCCAGTCGCGGCGGAAGAACCACCGCCACAGCACGTACAGCAGCGCGAAGCAGCCCGCCCACCACAGCAGCGGCGTGCCCAGGGCCAGCACCTCGCGGGCGCACTTGCCCGCCTCGGTCGCCGGGCAGCCGTCCGTACCGGGGTCGGGGGACTCGTAGAAGTAGGAGACCGGGCGGCCCAGGACCAGCCAGCTCCACGGGTTCGACTCGTAGGTGTGCCCCGAGGTCAGGCCGACGTGGAACTGGTAGACCTCCGTCTCGTAGTGCCACAGGCTGCGCAGCCACTCCGGGAGGAACGACAGGGCGCTGCCCTGGTCCTGCTTGGCGGCCCAGTCGCGGAAGTAGCCGCCCTTGCCGTCGTCCGGGCTGAGGATCCAGCCCGTCCAGGAGGCCAGGTACACCGCGATCGCGACCGGGACCGTGGAGACGAACGCCGGCAGCGCGTCCCGGCGCAGCATCGCCGCGTACGGGGCCCCGGCCCCGGCGGTGCGGCGCGCGGCCGCGTCCCACAGCACCGTGAGCACGCCGAAGAAGGCGAGCACGATCAGGCCGTTCCACTTGGTGCCGAAGGCCAGGCCCAGGCAGACGCCCGCCAGGATCCGGTACGGGCGCCAGCCCAGCCGCAGCGTCTCGGCGACGGCCGCGTCCGGTCTGGTCCGGCCCTCGTCGTCCACCGGCAGCGCGGCCGCCAGCGCGGCCCGCGCCCGGTCCCGGTCGATGAGCAGCGCCCCGAAGGCGGCCAGCACGAAGAACATCAGCACCAGGTCGAGCAGGGCGGCGCGGCTCATCACCAGGTGCAGGCCGTCCACGGCGAGCAGCGTGCCCGCCAGGCAGCCGAGGAAGGTGGAGCGGAACAGCCGGCGCCCGATCCGGCACAGCATCAGCACCGACAGGGTGCCGAGCAGGGCGGTCATGAACCGCCAGCCGAAGGGGTCGAAGCCGAACATCCACTCGCCGAGCCCGATGACCCACTTGCCGACCGGCGGGTGCACCACGTAGCCGGGGTCCGCGGGCAGGGCGACCCCGTCGGGGTTGGCGAGGATCGACTTGTCGATGTCCTTGGGCCAGCTCGCCTCGTAGCCCTGCCGGATGGTGGCCCAGGCGTCCTTGGCGTAGTACGTCTCGTCGAATATCACCGCCTTCGGGCTGCCCAGGTTCACGAACCGCAGCACCCCGGCGACCAGCGCCACCAGCACCGGCCCGAGCCACGCCATGACGCGCTGCCAGGTCCCCGCCGCCGCGGCGGGGATCCCGAGCGCCGCCCACAACTGCGCGGAGGGCCGGGCGTACGGCGGCACCAAGCGGGCGCGGACGTCCGGCCGCGGCGCGCCGGCGGGCGGCGCGTAGCCGAAGCCGCGCAGGCGGCGCAGCCAGGTGGACGGCTCTTCTTCGCGCCCCGCGACCGGGGCGGGCGGGGCCCCCGCGGGGCTGGGCGGCGGCGTCGCGGTACTGGTCACCGGGTCATCGTAGGGAACGCGGCTGTGCGAACCCCAGTGCCGCAGACCGCCGGTGCCCGCGCCGGGCGGTGGGGGCGGGGGCGGCCGGCCCGGCTGAGAGGATGGACGGGTGACGACTGACCAGCCCCTCGGCTCCGAAACCCCCGCTCACCCCGCCGCCTCCCGGGCCTCGGGCGTTGCCTCCGATTCCGGTGCGGGCGTGCTCGTCCTCGCCGGCACCCCGATCGGCGACCTGGCCGACGCCCCGCCCCGGCTGGCGGCCGAGCTGGAGCGGGCCGACGTCGTCGCCGCCGAGGACACCCGGCGGCTGCGCCGGCTGACCCAGGGCCTCGGCGTGCACACCACGGGGCGCGTCGTGTCGTACTTCGAGGGCAACGAGTCGGCGCGCACCCCCGAGCTGGTGGAGGCGCTGCGGGACGGCAAGCGGGTGCTGCTGGTCACCGACGCGGGCATGCCCTCCGTCTCCGACCCCGGGTACCGGCTGGTCGCCGCCGCCGTGGAGCAGGACGTCCGGGTCACCGCCGTGCCGGGGCCGTCAGCCGTGCTCACCGCGCTCGCCCTGTCCGGGCTGCCCGTCGACCGGTTCTGCTTCGAGGGCTTCCTGCCCCGCAAGGCCGGCGAGCGCCTCGGCCGGCTGCGCGAGGTGGAGGGCGAGCGGCGCACCCTCGTCTACTTCGAGGCCCCGCACCGGCTCGACGACACCCTCGCCGCCATGGCCGAGGTGTTCGGCCCCGACCGGCGGGCCGCGGTCTGCCGCGAGCTGACCAAGACGTACGAGGAGGTGAAGCGGGGCGGTCTCGGCGAGCTCGCCGCCTGGGCCGCCGAGGGCGTGCGCGGGGAGATCACCGTCGTGGTGGAGGGCGCCCCCGCGGCCGGACCCGGCGACGTGGACGCCGAGGAGCTGGTGCGCCGGGTGCGGGTGCGCGAGGAGGCGGGGGAGCGGCGGAAAGAAGCCATCGCGGCGGTCGCGGCCGAGGCCGGAGTACCCAAGCGGGAGGTCTTCGACGCAGTGGTCGCGGCAAAGAATGCGGCCGGAAACAGGCCGCAGGATGGTAAAGAGCTAATCTGAAAAGCAAAGCTCAGGCCCCGTGCCGGGCGCTTTGGGCATGAGTCGCCCAAGGGCCGTCCAACACTGGACATGGCCTGATGCGCTCCTGCCCGAAGAGGCGTCCACTGGCAATGGCACAGTGGAAGCAAGAGGAGCTGGCATGAGTGAGATCGCAGACACCTCGATACCCGCCCCCGCACCGACCCCGGCACGCCCGCCCCTGGCCGCCGATGTGCGGATCGTGCACGAGGCCTACTCCTTCGCGTGCATGAGGTGCGGTTTCGGCTGGGAACAGGGCTACGAGATCGAGCACCACACCGACGGCCAGGGTCAGCCCTTCATCCTGTACACGGTGCAGGGCGAGCGGGTGCCCTCCCCGCTGTCGAACCCGACCTGCCAGAACTGCGGCGGCCACGTCGTCCGGATCATGCGCGCGGGGCAGGTCTCGACCGTCCTGGGGACGATCGACAAGCTGTGGCACCACCGCATCGCCCCCGGGATCGCCGGCCCGGTGCCGGCCGGGGCGGACGAGCCGCGACGCCCGAAGCAGCGCCGCAAGCCGGCGCACGACAGCCCCGGCCCCGTGCCCGTGGACGCGGAGCTGAACGGCGAGCAGAAGCGCCGCGGACCGCTCGCCCGCCTGCTGCGGAAGCTGCGCCGGTCATAAGATCGGCCGTATGAGCCCTGCCAGCCCCTCCGCCTCCGCCAAGGGCACCCGGAACGACCGGGACGCCCGTGACACCCCGCCGCCGCTGCCGGAACCGCTCCGCGTGGCGGTGGCGGATTCGCACACCCACCTGGACATGCAGTCCGGCACCGTCGAGGAGGGCCTCGCCAGGGCCGCCTCGGTCGGGGTGACCACCGTCGTGCAGGTGGGCTGCGACGTGAAGGGGTCCCGCTGGGCCGCCGAGACCGCCGCCGCGTACGAGAACGTCCACGCGGCGGTGGCCCTGCACCCGAACGAAGCCCCGCGCATCGTCCTCGGGGACCCTGGGGGCTGGTCGCGGCAGGGCGCCCGGGCGGGCGGCGGCGAGGCCGCGCTCGACGAGGCGCTGGCCGAGATCGAGGCGCTCGCGAAGCTCGACCACGTGAAGGCCGTCGGCGAGACCGGGCTGGACTACTTCCGCACCGGCCCGGAGGGCATGGCGGCGCAGGAGCGTTCGTTCCGCGCCCACATCGAGATCGCCAAGCGGCAGGGCAAGGCCCTGGTCATCCACGACCGCGACGCCCACGCGGACGTCCTGCGCGTACTGCGCGAGGAGGGCGCGCCGGGGCGGACGGTGTTCCACTGCTACTCGGGCGACGCCGACATGGCCCGGGAGTGCGCGGCCGCCGGCTACTACATGTCCTTCGCCGGGACCGTCACGTTCAAGAACGCCCAGCCGCTGCGGGACGCCCTCGCCGTGGCCCCGCTGGAACTGGTCCTGGTCGAGACGGACGCCCCGTACCTCACTCCGGCGCCGTACCGCGGACGGCCGAACGCGCCGTACCTCATTCCGCTGACGGTCCGGGCGATGGCCGCCGTCCGCGGGATCGACGAGGACGCGATGGCCACCGCCCTGGCGGCGAACACGGCCCGCGCCTTCGCCTACTGAACCCCCGACACGCTGTGTAGCTGCACGACTTGGGAGAGTCACGACGGCTCCGCTAGGGTGCCGTGCCCCGAAACCGAAGGCGGGCCGGACCAGTGGAGCGAGCGTCGTGAGCGAGAGTCCTTACACCGGGGCCTACGGGCCCGCCGCCGACCCCCGCCTCCCCTGGCCGCCCTACGCGGGCCTGCCCGCGGACCCGGCGCCGGCCCCCGGCCCGGGCACCACCGCCCTCCAGCAGGCCGGGCCCATCCTGGACGAGGGCCCGTCCTGGCTCGCCGACCCCTGGCCCCGCCGCCGCGGCCCGGCCAAGCCCGCGCCCGCGGGCCCCGTACGACCCCCGGCGACCGCACCGGATCCGGCCCGGGACAAGGGAACGGCCCCGGCCACGCCCACGGCCCCCGGATGGCATCCCGCCGCCGGAACCGCAGCGGGACCCGGCCCGGGCCACCCCCCGGCCACCGGGCCCGAATGGGGTCCCGCCGCCGGAACCGCAGCGGGACCCGGCCCGGGGCACCGCCCGGCCACCCACGGGCCCGAGTGGGGTCCCGCGACCGGAACCGGAACCGGAGCCGGTGCGGGACCTGGCGGCGGTACGGGGGTGCCGGCCGGGCCTCCCGGCGAGGCCCGGGCCCTGGCCGTGGCCCTGGACCTGGCCCTGGATCCCGGGCCCGGGGCCGGGGCCGGGGCCGACCCGGGCGGCGGGCCCGGGTGGGGTCCCGGATGGGGTCCCGGGCCGGCACCGGAACCGGATCCGGGCAGCGGTAACGGTTCGGCGGGGGCGGCATCGGCCGAGGGCGGTCTCCCCGGGCCGCGGCGGGCCGCCCGCCGGCGCAAGCCGCCGGAGCCGGCCCCGCCGGGGCGGCGGGCCCGCGGGCGGACCGGGCCGGTGGAGGCCGTCGCCCCGGTGGCCCTGGCCGTGACCGCACCCGGCACGGGCCGCCGCCGCGCGGGGGCACCGCCCGAGACCCCGCACGGGCCCGGCGCCCCCGGCACCCCAGCCCCCGGCACCGGCCGCCGGCGGCGCGCCCCCGCACCGGACGAGCGGGGCGAGCCCGCCACCGCGGGCCCCGGCACCGGGCCCGGCTCCGGTCCCCCGCCCGGCCCCGCACCCTCACCCGCACCCACCCACGGCCAGGCACCCACCCTCGGTCCCGCACCCACCCACGGCCAGGCACCCACCCTCGGCCCCGCACCCGCCCACCGCGCCGTCCCCGGCCCGGTCCCCGGCTCCGTCGCGGTCCCCGCCGCCTGGCGGCGGATCGTTCCGCAGGCGCTCGTCGTCGCCTTCCTCGCCGGCGGCACCACCGCCTTCGTCGCCGCCGACAAGTCCGTCCGCCTCACCGTCGACGGCCAGTCCCGCACCCTCCACACCTTCGCCGACGACGTCGGCGAACTCCTCGCCTCCGAGGGCCTCGGCGTCGGCGCCCACGACCTCGTCGCCCCGGCCCGCGGGGCCGCCCTCGACGACGGCGACGAGGTCGTCGTCCGCTACGGCCGCCCCCTCCAGCTCACCCTCGACGGGCAGAGCCGCCAGGTCTGGACCACCGCCGACACCGTCGAGGGGGCCCTGCGCCAGTTCGGGATCCGCGTCGAGGGCGCCTACCTCTCCGCCCCGCGCACCGCGCCCGTCCCCCGCACCGGCCTGACCCTCGCCGTCCGTACCGAGCGCAGCGTCACGTTCATGGCCGACGGCGACGAGACCACCGTCCGCACCAATGCCGCGACCGTCCAGGAGGCCCTCAGCCAGGCCGGGATCACCCTGAACGGCCAGGACACCACCTCCGTGCCGCCCGACTCCTTCCCCCGCGACGGCCAGACCGTCACCGTGCTGCGCATCACCGGCACCCGCGAGGTCCGCGAGGAGCGCATCCCGTTCGAGACCGAACGCGTCGAGGACGACACCCTGTTCGCCGGCACCGAGGTCGTCGAGCAGCCCGGCCGCACCGGCACCCGGCGCGTCACGTACGTCCTGCG
Source organism: Streptomyces sp. NPDC029014 (assembly GCF_055564695.1). Lineage (NCBI taxonomy): Bacteria > Bacillati > Actinomycetota > Actinomycetes > Kitasatosporales > Streptomycetaceae > Streptomyces > Streptomyces sp. NPDC029014. The sequence goes on along the minus strand of NZ_JBVHVT010000015.1, from coordinate 73,920 downwards.
CACCGTCAACGGCGTCCGCCAGACCCCCCGCGAGGTCGCGGAGGAGACCGTGCGCGAGCCCGTCACCCAGCTCGTCAAGGTCGGTACGAAGCCGCTGCCGGCGTCCGTCGCCGGCGCGGACCACCTCGACTGGGGCGCACTGGCCCAGTGCGAGTCGGGCGGCCGGCCCGACGCGACCGACCCGTCGGGCACGTACGGCGGCCTGTACCAGTTCGACGTCCGCACCTGGCAGGCCCTCGGCGGCAGCGGCCGCCCGCAGGACGCCCCGGGCGCGGAACAGACGTACCGGGCGAAGAAGCTGTACGTGCAGCGGGGGGCGACTCCGTGGCCGCACTGCGGCCGTAGGCTTTACCGGTGAGCACCGCAGAGCAGCAGCCCGACAGAACCCCTGACGCCCCTGACGCCCTCCTCGGCGCGGCCGACATCCGCGAGCTGGCCGACGCCCTCGGCGTGCGTCCGACCAAGCAGAAGGGCCAGAACTTCGTCATCGACGCCAACACGGTGCGGCGCATCGTGCGCACCGCCGACGTCCGGCCCGACGACGTGGTCGTCGAGGTCGGGCCGGGCCTGGGCTCGCTGACGCTCGCGCTGCTGGAGGCCGCCGACCGGGTCACCGCCGTCGAGATCGACGACGTCCTCGCCGCCGCGCTGCCGGCGACGATCGCGGCGCGCGTGCCGCAGCGCAAGGACCGCTTCGCGCTGGTCCACTCCGACGCGCTCCTCGTCGAGGAGCTGCCGGGCCCGCCGCCCACCGCGCTGGTCGCGAACCTGCCGTACAACGTGGCCGTGCCGGTGCTGCTGACGATGCTGGACCGGTTCCCGAGCATCGAGCGGACCCTGGTCATGGTGCAGTCCGAGGTCGCCGACCGGCTGGCCGCCCGGCCGGGCAACAAGGTGTACGGGGTGCCGTCGGTCAAGGCGAACTGGTACGCGGACGTGAAGCGGGCCGGGGCGATCGGCCGCAACGTGTTCTGGCCCGCGCCGAACGTGGACTCGGGCCTGGTGTCGCTCGTCCGCCGCACCGAGCCGATCGAGACGACCGCCTCGAAGGCGGAGGTGTTCGCGGTCGTGGACGCGGCGTTCGCGCAGCGCCGCAAGACGCTGCGGGCCGCGCTGTCCGGCTGGGCCGGGTCCGCCGCCGGAGCCGAGGCCGCCCTGGTCGCCGCCGGGATCTCCCCGCAGGCCCGCGGGGAGTCGCTGACGGTGGAGGAGTTCGCCGCCATCGCCGAGCACAAGCCGGCCCACGCGGAACGGCCGGCCCTGTGAGCGCCGCGGCCGGTACGGCGGCGGGCGTGACGGTACGGGTCCCCGCGAAGGTGAACGTCCAGCTGGCGGTGGGCGCGGCCCGGCCGGACGGGTTCCACGACCTGGCGAACGTCTTCCTCGCGGTGTCGCTGTTCGACGAGGTGACGGTCACCCCGGCCGACGAGCTGACGGTGACCTGCTCGGGCCCGGACGCGGACCAGGTCCCCCTGGACCGGACGAACCTGGCGGCGCGGGCCGCACAGCTCCTCGCGGCCCGCGCCGGCCGCCCCGACGACGCCGTCCACATCCACATCGCGAAGAACATCCCGGTGGCGGGCGGCATGGCCGGCGGCAGCGCGGACGGCGCCGGCGCGCTCCTGGCCTGCGACATCCTCTGGGGGCTGAACACGCCGACCGAGGAACTCCTCGACATCTGCGCGGAGCTGGGCAGCGACGTGCCGTTCAGCCTGATCGGCGGGGCGGCGCTCGGCACCGGGCGCGGTGAAGTACTGACCCCGCTCCAGGCGGGCTCCTTCCACTGGGTCTTCGCGGTCGCCGAGGGCGGGCTGTCCACCCCGGCGGTGTTCCGCGAGTTCGACCGGCTGGCCGAGGGGCGGGACGTCCCCGCGCCGCAGGCCTCCCCCGCCCTGCTGGCGGCCCTCGCCTCCGGTGACCCGGACGCCCTGGCCGCGACCCTGGCCAACGACCTCCAGCCGGCGGCGCTGTCGCTCCGCCCGGACCTGGAGCGCACGTTGTCGACGGGCCTGGAAGCGGGCGCCCTGGCGAGCCTGGTCTCGGGCTCCGGCCCGACGACGGCGTTCCTGGTACGGGACGAGGAGGCGGCGGCCAAGGTGGCCGCGGCCCTGGAGGCCTCGGGCAGCTGCCGGGCCACCCGCACCACCACCAGCCCGGCCCCCGGCGCCACCCCCGCCTGACCGAATCCGCCCCCGGGCGGGGGAAGAGCCCGGCAGGGCCATCCACCGCCCGCACGAGAGCAGGCCGCCGCGGCACCGCTCCGGGGCTCCGCCCCGACCCCGCGCCTCAAACGCCGGCGAGGTTGAATCAGCCAGCCGCACCACCGGGCACAGCGCTGGCTCTGCCCGCGCCTCCGGGCGGAGCCCGGGGAACGGGGGAAGGGCGGGTAGGGGAACAGCCCCGCAGGGCCGCGTACCCCGGGCGGCGTGTCGGGCCCGCCCCGGCGTGTCGAGCGGGCTCCGCGCGGCCCCGGCCAGCGGGCGAAGCTGCCCCGGTGCACGGCCGGGCCGGGGCGGCCGGCGCTCGGCCGGGGCGTTGGTGCCCCGCGGCGGCGGGCTAGAGGCAGGTGCGGAGGGCGCGGAGCAGCGCCTGGGCCCGGGGGTCGGCGGTGACCGACTTGGCCAGGGCGTTGGTGACGTAGCCGAAGCCGATGCCGGCTTCGGGGTCGGCGAAGCCCAGGGAGCCGCCGCGGCCCGGGTGGCCGAAGGAGGCCGGGGACAGCATCGGCGAGGCGGGGCTGTGCAGCATGTGGCCCGGCCCGAAGCGGGTGTTCACCACCAGGACGCGGTCCGGGCCGGACGAGAGTTCCCGCCCGGCCAGGGCCACCGTCTGCGGGGTGAAGAGGCGCGGGCCGTCCTCCGTGTCGCCCAGCAGCGCCGCGTACAGCCCGGCCAGGGCACGGGCGGTGCCGATGCCCGCGGAGGCGGGGAGTTCGGCGGCCCGGTACTCGGGGGCGTTCTCGTCGGCGAGCGGCGTGATCGCGGCGAAGGCGCGCCGGGTCAGCGATTCGGGGTCGGCGTACGCCTCGGAAACGTTTCGCCGCGGCCGCGTGCGCAGCGCCCCGGCCGATTCCGGCGCCGCGACGGCCCCGACCCGGCCGACCCGCCCGGACGCCGCCTCCGCTTCGGGCAGCCCGATCCAGAAGTCGAGGCCGAGCGGCCCGGTGACCTCCTGGGCGAGCCATTTGCCGAGCGAGGCGCCGGTGACCCGCAGCACCAGTTCGGAGAGCAGCCAGCTGTAGGTCTGCGCGTGGTAGCCGTGGTCCGCGCCCGGCTCCCAGAACGCCCGCTGTTCGGCGACGGCCCGCGACCCGGTCAGCCCGTCCGCGGCCTGCTGCGGTGTCAGCGGCACGTCGAGCGCGGGGACGCCCGCCCGGTGCGCGAGGAGGTCCCGGACGAGGGCCCGCTCCTTGCCGCCGGCCTTGAACTCCGGCCAGTACGCGCCCACGGGCGCATCGAGGTCCAGCAGGCCGCGCTGGTGCAGCAGCAGCGGTACGACGGCGGCCACGCCCTTGGTGGCCGAGCGGACGATCTGGGCCGTGCCCCCGCTCCACGGCACGGCCCCGGCACCCGCGACGCCCGCAGCAGCACCGGTGCCGTCCTCCGCATCCGCGTCCACGTCCCGGACGCCCGCCCACAGGTCGACGACCCGTCGGCCGTCCCGGTAGACGGTGACGGCCGCGCCCCGGTCGCCGAGCACCTCGAAATTGCGTATGAAGGCGTCCCGGACGGCCTCGAAGCCCTCCGCCACCTGACCTTGGATGTCCACGAGCGGTCCAACCACCACGGGCCTGCGGTTATGCCGCGGGCACCGAGCGCGGGTCGAAGCCGAAGGGCAGCTCCAGGCGGTGCTTGCGCATGAGCTCCTCGTCGCACAGCAGGTCCTGGGTGCGTCCGTCGGCGGCGATGACGCCCTCGCTGAGGACGACGGAGCGGGGGCACAGTTCCAGCGCGTACGGGAGGTCGTGGGTGACCATCAGCACGGTCACGTCGAGCGAGCGCAGGATGTCGGCGAGCTCGCGCCGCGACGCCGGGTCGAGGTTGGAGGAGGGTTCGTCGAGGACGAGGATCTCGGGCCGCATGGCGAGGACGGTCGCCACGGCGACGCGCCGCCGCTGTCCGAAGGACAGGTGGTGCGGGGGCCGGTCGGCGAAGCCGGCCATGCCGACCTGTTCCAGGGCCTCCAGGACCCGCTGCTCCAGCTCCGGTCCGCGCATGCCGGCGGCGGCCGGGCCGAAGGCCACGTCCTCCCGGACGGTCGGCATGAACAGCTGGTCGTCGGGGTCCTGGAAGACGATGCCGACCCGGCGCCGGATCTCGGCGAGGTTCCGCTTCTCGACGGGCAGGCCGGCGACGGCCACGCTGCCGACGCCGCCGTCGAGGATGCCGTTGAGGTGGAGGACGAGGGTGGTCTTGCCCGCGCCGTTGGGCCCGAGCAGGGCGACCCGCTCGCCGCGGCCGACGGTCAGGTCCACGCCGAAGAGGGCCTGGTGGCCGTCCGGGTAGGCGTAGGCGAGGCCGGAGACCTGGAGGGAGGGGGCGGCTGCCGTCGGGGCGGAGGGGGCGGGAGAGGCGGGGGGAGGCGTCACAGGGTCCATCCGATCACACAGACGGCGAGGGCCGCCGCGGGGAGTACGGCCGCCCGCGCCCACTGGGTGCGGGTGGCGACGACTTCGTCGATCACCGGCATGGACCCGGTGTAGCCGCGGCTGACCATCGCCAGGTGGACCCGTTCGCCGCGTTCGTAGGAGCGGATGAACAGGGCACCGGCCGTCTTGGCGAGCACTCCCCAGTGCCGGACACCGCTGGCTTCGAAGCCGCGGGAGCGCCGGGCGACGGACATCCGCCGCAGCTCGTCGGTGACGACGTCGCCGTAACGGATCATGAAGGAGGCGATCTGGACGAGGAGGGTCGGCAGCTTCAGCCGCTGGAGGCCGAGCAGCAGCTGCCTCAGTTCGGTGGTCGAGGCGAGGATGACGGACGCGGCGACGCCGAGGGTGCCCTTGGCCAGGACGTTCCAGGCGCCCCACAGGCCGGAGACGCTCAGCGACAGCCCGAGCACCTCGATCCGCTCGCCCTGCGCCACGAAGGGCATGAGGACGGCGAAGAGGACGAACGGGACCTCGATCAGCATCCGGCGCAGCAGGAGCCCGGCCGGGATGCGGGCGGTGGCGGCGACGGCCGCGACGAGGACCGCGTACAGGCCGAAGGCCCACACCGCCTCGCGCGGTGTGGACACAACGACCAGGACGAACGCGAAGACCGCGACGATCTTGCAGTGCGGCGGCAGCGCGTGGACGGGCGAGTCCGCGTGCCGGTAGAGCCGGTGGGCGTGGCCCGCTCCCATGTCAGCCAGCCGCGGAGGTGGGGGCGGCGGTCTGTGCGGGGGCGTCGGTGCGGCGACGGCGCACGGCCCAGAAGACGCCGGTGCCGAGGGCGACGGTGGCGCCGACGCCGATCACGCCGGCGAGGCCGCCGGAGAGGCGGGCATTCTCTACGTCCTTGACGCCGTAGTCGGCGAGGGGGGAGCCGGCGGCGGCGTGCTCCCGGACGTTCTGGTCGATGCCCTGGTCGGCGGCGACCTTCTCCAGGCCGTCGGGGCTGGCGGAGGCGTAGAAGGAGACGGCGCCGGCGAGGACGAGGGCGGTGGCGAGGCCCGCAGCCCACACCTTCCTCGTCGAGCGGGCGGCGGCGGGCGCCGCGGCCGGGGCGGCGGTCTGCGGCGGGGCGTCGACGAGCTCGCCGCCGACGCGCAGCTTCAGCGGCGCGGTCAGCCCGCGCGCCCCGTGGACCAGGTCGGGCCGGACTGCGAGGACGGCGCCCACGGTCGCGGCGGTGATGGCGGCCTCGCCGATGCCGATGAGGACGTGCACGCCGACCATGGCGGTGAGCACCTTGCCGAGGGGCACGTCGGTGGTGCCGCCGAGGGCGTACATGAGGGTGAAGACGGCCGCGGCGGCGGGCACCGAGACGAGCGCCCCCGCGAAGGCGGCGACGGTGACGGAGCGCCGGGTGCGGGGCAGGAGCCGGGCCAGGCCGCGGAAGACGGCGTAGGCGACGACGACGGTCACGACGGCCATGTTGACGACGTTGACGCCGAGGGCGGTGAGCCCGCCGTCGGCGAACAGGACGCTCTGCATGAGCAGGACGACGGACACGCAGAGCACGCCGGTCCAGGGCCCGACGAGTATCGCGGCGAGCGCCCCGCCGAGGAGGTGTCCGCTGGTGCCGGCGGCGACGGGGAAGTTCAACATCTGGACGGCGAAGATGAAGGCGGCGACGAGGCCGGCGAGCGGGGCGGTCCGCTCGTCGAGCTCCCTGCGGGCGCCACGGAGGCTGACGGCGACCGCGCCGGCGGCGGCGACGCCGGCGGCGAGGGAGACGGGGGCGTCGATGAATCCGTCGGGCACGTGCATGAGGCTGGCTCCGCTTCCTGCGGTCCTTGAACTGACAAAATCTTTATCCGCTCAAGAATAATCCCTACTTGCAAACCGCTGGCAAGAGCGGCGACACCACAAATGCCTGTTCGCAGCTTCCTGGGAATGTGCGAGGCTGAAGGGAATACGGACTGTTTTGTTCCGATGCGAGGAGTCTTGTCGATGTCTGCCACCGCCGAGAATCCCCCCGGGCCCGCCACCGCCACGGCCGCCACCGCCACCGCGACCGCCGCCGTCGCGACCGCCGTCGAGGAGCGCGTCACCGCCCGCGTGATCACCGACGACCCGCTCTACCGGAAGATCCCGGTCGCCCTGCGCTTCGCCCCCGCCGAGCCGCTCGCCGTGCGGATCGTCTTCCCCGCGGGCCTCTCGCCCGAGGGCACCGACAACGAGTGGGTCTTCCCCCGGGCCCTGCTGGAGGCCGGCCTCCAGGCCCCGTCCGGAACCGGCGACGTACGCATCTGGCCCTGCGGCCGCGTCCAGGCGGTCGTGGAGTTCCACTCACCGGAGGGGGTGGCGGTCATCCAGTTCGACAGTGCCGCGCTGCGCCGCTTCCTGCGCCGTACGTACGCCCCCACCACCCGGTCGGCGTAACGGGCCTCCCCGGACCGGAACACGCCGAAGGGCCCGGCCCCGCACCCGGCGATCCCCTCGGATCGTCCGGGTACGGAGCCGGGCCCCGTGCGGTACGCACACCAGCACCGGCACCGATCAGGCGTTGACCAGCTCGCGGTCCCCGTCCCGTCCCTCGGCGTCCCGACCGTCGGCGGAGCCGGTGGACTCCAGGTGCTTGCGCAGGCTCTCGCCCTCGACGTCCACGTTCGGCAGCAGCCGGTCCAGCCAGCGCGGCAGCCACCAGGCCTTGTGGCCGAGCAGGGCGAGCACCGCCGGGACGATGGCCATGCGGACGATGAAGGCGTCGAAGAAGACGGCGACGGCCAGACCGAAGCCGATCATCTTCACCATCTGCTCACTGGCGCCGATGAACCCGGCGAACACCGCGATCATGATCACTGCGGCGGCCACGACCACCCGGGCGCTGTACTGGAAGCCGGTCACGACTGCCTGGCCCGGGCGCTCGCCGTGGACGTACGCCTCGCGCATCCGGGTGACGAGGAAGACCTCGTAGTCCATGGCCAGGCCGAAGACGACGCCCACCATGAAGATCGGCATCATGCTCATGATCGGGCCGGTCTGCTCCACCCCGAAGACCGAGCCGAGCCAGCCCCACTGGAAGACCGCGACGACCGCGCCGAGGGCGGCGACGACGGACAGCAGGAAGCCGAGGGCCGCCTTGAGCGGGACCAGGATCGACCGGAAGACGACCATCAGCAGCAGGAAGGCGAGGCCGACGACGAGCGCCAGGTAGGGCAGCAGCGCGTCGTCCATCTTCTGCGAGAAGTCGATGTTCATCGCGGTGGCGCCGGTGACGAGGACGTCGTCCCCGCTGCCCTCGCGGATCTCGTGGACGAGTGCCTCGGTCTGCGCGGAGGACGGGCGGTCCTTGGGGATGACGGTGATCACGGCGGCGTCGCCGGCCTGGTTGGGCGTCGGCGGCACGACCACGGCCACGCCGTCCAGGCCCTTGATGCGCGCCTCGGTCTCGTCGGCGAGCTTCCTGTCGCCGTCGACGACGACCAGCAGCGGGCCGTTGAAGCCCGGGCCGAAGCCCTCCGAGAGCAGGTCGTACGCCCGGCGCTGGGTGGTGGAGACCGGCTGGGCGCCGTCGTCGGGCAGGCCCATCTCCAGCTTGCCCGCCGGGACGGCGATCGCGCCGAGGCCGATCACGCCGACGAGCAGGACGATCACCGGGCGGCGCAGCACGAGGCGGGCCCACCGGGTGCCGGCGTTGGCCTTGGGCTCGGCGCCGGCCGGGCGGCCCTTGCCGAACAGCTTGCTCTTCGTGCCGGCCGGCAGCACCTTCTTGCCGGCGAAGCCCAGGATGGCCGGGACCAGGGTGAGGGCGACGAGGACGGCGATGACCACGGTGCCCGCCGCGGCGAGGCCCATCTTGGTCAGCATCGGGATGTTGGCGACGGCCAGGCCCACCAGGGCGATGACGACGGTCAGGCCGGCGAAGACGACGGCGGAGCCGGCGGTGCCGACGGCCCGGCCGGCGGCCTCGTCCCGCTCGCGGCCCTCGGCGAGCTCCACGCGGTAGCGGGAGACGATGAAGAGGGCGTAGTCGATGCCGACCGCGAGGCCGATCATCATCGCGAGGGTGGAGGTGGTGGTGCCGAGGTCGAGGACGTTGGCCAGGGCGGTGATGGTGGAGACGCCGATGCCGACGCCGATCAGCGCGGTCAGCAGCGGCAGCCCGGCCGCGACCAGCGAGCCGAAGGTGATGACCAGCACGATCGCGGCGATGGCGATGCCGATGACCTCGCCGGAGCCCGTCTCGGGGGCCGTCATCAGGGCGTCGCCGCCGATCTCGACGGTCAGTCCGGCGGCCTTGGCGGCGTCACCGGACCCGGTGAGCGCGTCGCGCGTGTCGTCCTTCAGCTCCATGCCGCTGACGGTGTACTTCACGCTGATGTAGGCGGTGGAGCCGTCCTGGCTGACGGCCTGCACCTGGAAGGGGTCGGCGACCGTGGCGACCTGGGCCTTGCCCGGACCCTGCTGGAGTCCGGAGACGATCTTCTCGACCTGGGCCTTGTTCGCCGCGTCGGTGATCTTGGCGCCCCGCGGCGCCTTGATGACGATGCGGGCGGAGGCGCCGTCGGCGGACATGCCCGGGAACTTCTCGTCGAGCACGTCGAAGGCCTTCTGGGCCTCCGTGCCGGGCATCGAGAACGAGCCGGAGGTGGGCGCGCCGGCCGACGCCGCGCCGAAGCCGGCGGCGAACAGCAGCGCCACCCATATGAGGGCGACGAGGCCGCGGCGCCGGAAGGCGCCCCGGCCGAGACGGTAGAGGAAGGTGGCCACGGAGGCGGTCTCCCGTTCTGGTCGTGGGATGTATCCGGGTACGGATCAGGGCGTGGGGAGCCGGCCCGACGACGAGAGCGGCGTGTCAGGAGCAGCGGGAACGGTGTTGCGGGTGGCTCAGACGCCGAGGGCGGGGAAGACCACGGCGTCGAGGAACTCGGCGAGGAAGACCCGGTCGACGGACCGGTCCTCGATGAGCGGGAGCGCGATGAAGGACCCGATGAGCAGGTGCGGTACGAAATCGAGGGCCGGACAGTCCGGGGCGATCTCACCCCGGTCGACGGCCCGTCGGAGCATGACCTGGAGTCCGGTGATCTCCGGGTCGATCAGCAGCTCCCGCAGGGCCTGGTGGAGTTCCGGGCTCGTGTGGACGGCATGGGCCAGGCCCCGGATCAGGGCGGTGTCCTTGGCCATCTGCGCGTCGTCGGAGTGCTGGACCATGAGGCCGAAGTCCCCGCGCAGGCTGCCGGTGTCGATCTCCCCGAGGGAGACCGGCTGCGTGCAGCGCAGGGCCCGCGCGACCAGCTCCGGCTTGCTCCCCCACTGGCGGTAGAGGGTGGCCTTGCTGGACTTGGTGCGGGCGGCGACGGCGTCCATGGTCAGTGCGTCGTAGCCGACCTCGCGCAGCAGGTCGAGGACCGCTCCGTGGAGTTCGGCCTCCCGTTCGGGGGTGATGCGGCTGCGCCGCGACGAGACCTCGTCGGACACCACGGCAGCTCCCTTCGAACGAGACCGTTTCGTACTTCACCTCGTACAGGTACGACGATACCTCCGCAACGAGCGAAACGAAACCGTTCCGTTTCGCTTTCCGGGGTGGCATGGATCACCTGTACGAGTTGCCAGGGCCCTCTCGCGCGGAAAGCATTGGTGGGGTGAGTCATGACCTCGCATACCTCCGCTTCCCGCACCTCCACGACGACCTGCTGTGCTTCGCCGCCGAGGACGACCTGTGGATCGCACCGCTCGTCCCCGAGGGCGAGAGCCCCGGCCGGGCCTGGCGGATCACGGTCGACCGCACCCGCATCGGCCACCCGCGCTTCTCCCCCGACGGCCGCCACATCGCGTACACGACCTGGCGCAGCCTCGATCCGGAGATCCACCTCGCGCCCGTCGAGGGCGGCCCGGCCCGCCGGCTCACCTACTGGGGTGCCACCGACACCCGGGTCTGCGGCTGGACCCCTCCCGACAGCGACGGCCGCAGCGACATCCTGGCCGTGTCCTCGCACGGGCAGCCGTTCTCCTACTTCGCCTGGGCCTACCGCGTGCCCACCGACGGCTCCCCCGGCGGCAAGCTCCCCTGGGGCCCGGTCTCGGACATCGCGGTGCACGAGGAGGAGCACAACGGCGAGGGCCCCGGCGGGCGGCGCACCCTGCTGCTGACCGGCAAGCCCCCGCACGAGCCCGCCTCCTGGAAGCGCTACCGGGGCGGCGCCACCGGACGGCTCTGGCTGCACGGCAAGCGGCTGCTGGAGGACCTCGGCGGCCACCTCGACGCGCCCATGTTCGTCGCCGGCCGGATCGCCTTCCTCTCGGACCACGAGGGCATCGGCAACCTGTACTCCTGCCTGCCCGACGGCACCGACCTGCGCCGGCACACCGACCACGAGGAGTTCTACGCCCGCCACGCCTCCAGCGACGGCTCCCGCGTCGTCTACCAGTGCGCCGGCGAGCTCTGGCTCGTCGACTCGCTCGCCCCCGGCTCCTCCCCGCGCCGGCTCGACGTCCGCCTCGGCGGCCCGCGGGCGGGCCGGCGCACCTACCAGGTGCCGGCCGGCAGCCACGTCGACTCGCTGTCCGTCGACACCACCGGCCGGGCCAGCGCCGTCGTCATCCGCGGCAGCCTGTACTGGCTCACCCACCGCGACGGCCCCGCCCGGACGCTCGCCGACACCCCGGGCGTACGGGTGCGGATGCCCGAGATGCTCGGCGCGGGCGGGCAGGTCGCGTACGTCACGGACGCCGAGGGCGAGGACGCCGTCGAGATCGCCTACCTGCCGCGGGCGTCCGGCGACCGGGAGCCGCGCCGGCTGGCCTCCGGGCAGTTGGGCCGCGTGCTGGAGATGGTGGCCGACCCGGCCGGGGAGCGGCTCGCGATCGCCTCCCAGGACGGGCGGCTGCTGCTCATCGACGCGACGGAGGAGTCGACCGGCGAGGTCACCGAGCTCGTCCGGTCCGTCAACGGGCCCGTCACCGACCTGGCGTTCTCCCCCGACGGCTCGTTCCTGACCTGGTCGCACCCGGGCGTCGGGCACGCGCTGCGGCAGATCAAGATGGCCCGGATCTTCGGCCCCGGCGCGCGGAACATCGTGGACGTCACCAGCGGCCGCTTCGTGGACGAGAACCCGGTCTTCACCCGCGACGGCCGCTACCTGGCCTTCCTGTCGTGGCGCGGCTTCGACCCGGTCTACGACGTGCACACCGGCGACCTGTCGTTCCCGCTGGGCTGCCGCCCGTACCTGGTGCCGCTGTCCTCGGCGACGCCCTCGCCCTTCGCGTTCACCCCCGACGGCCGCCCCGCGGCGGGCGGACTCGACCCGGCGGAGGGGGTGTCCGGCGAGGAGGGCGACGGCTCGGTGACCGTGGAGGTGGAGGGCCTGGAGAGCCGTGTCACCCCGTTCCCGGTGACGGCGTCCAAGTACTCGGCCCTCTACCCGGTGCACGGAGGCGGGCTGGTGTGGCTGCGCTGGCCGATCTCCGGCGCGCTCGGCGAGACCTTCGCCAACCCCGCCGACACCAGCGGCAAGCCCACCCTGGAGCACTTCGACATCACCAAGGCCCGCAAGACCGAACTGGCCTCCGGGCTGGACTGGTTCGCGGTCAGCGGCGACGGCACCCGGCTCGTCCTCAACGACGACGGCGACCTGCGGGCCGTCCCCGCCACCGAGGCCGGCGACGGCGACTCCACCGTCTACCTGGACCTGCGGCGCATCCACCACGAGGCGGACCCGGCGGCCGAATGGCGGCAGGCCTACGAGGAGGCGGGCCGGCTGATCCGCGCCTACTTCTGGGAACCGGACATGTGCGGCATCGACTGGGACGGCGTGCTGCGCCAGTACCGGCCGCTCGTCGAACGGGTCGCCTCCCCCGACGAGTTCGCCGACCTGCTGCGCGAGGTCCTCGGCGAGCTCGGCACCTCGCACGCGTACGTCTCGCCCGCCCGCCGCAACGAGGGCCCGCCGCACTACCAGCGGCCGATCGGACTGCTCGGCGCCGACCTCGTGCCCCGCGACGGGGGCTGGGTCGTCCGGCGGATCCTGCCCGGCGAGGCCTCCGACTCCAAGGCCCGCTCCCCGCTGGCCGGCACCGGCATCCGGGAGGGCGCCGTGCTCACCCACGTCGACGGGCGGCCCGTCGACCCGGTCACCGGTCCCTACCCGCTGCTGGCGGCGGCCGGCGGCACCACCGTCGAGCTGACCTTCACCCCGGCGGAGGGCGAGGGCGCGGCCCGCCGCGTGGCGGTGGTCCCGCTGATCGACGACCGGCCGCTGCGCTACCAGCACTGGGTGTCCAAGCGCCGCGCCGTGGTCCGCGAGGTCAGCGACGGCAAGTGCGGCTACCTGCACATCCCCGACATGGGCGGCTCGGGCTGGGCGCAGTTCAACCGGGACCTCAGGATGGAGATGTCACGGCCCGCGCTGATCGTGGACGTGCGCGGCAACGCGGGCGGGCACATCAGCGAGCTGGTGGTGGAGAAGCTCACCCGCTCGATCCTGGGCTGGGACCTCACCCGCAACGCCCAGCCGGTGAGCTACGCCTCCAACGCGCCCCGCGGCCCGATCGTGGCGCTGGCCGACGAGGCCACCTCCTCCGACGGCGACATGATCACCGCGGCCTTCAAACTGCTGGGCCTGGGCCCGGTCGTCGGCCAGCGCACCTGGGGCGGCGTCGTCGGCATGACCGGCCGCCACACGCTGGGCGACGGCACGATCATCACGGTGCCCATGAACGCCGCCTGGTTCCCGGAGTACGGCTGGTCGGTGGAGAACCACGGCGTGGAGCCGGACTTCGCGATCCTGCGGACCCCGCTGGACTGGGCGGAGGGACGCCACGCGCAGCTCGACGACGCCGTGCACCTGGCCCTGGAGCTCCTGGAACAGGAGCCGGCCGCGGTCCCGCCGGGCTACGAGGACGTCCCCGACCTGCGGCGGCCGAAGCTACCGCCGCGCTAGTGCGGTGAGCGGGGCGGGGCGGGGCAGTACGCCGGCCTCAGGCCGGCGTACTGCCGCTGCGCTCCCGCTCGTCGGCGGCTCCGCCGGCCCCGACGAGCCCCTTGGAGATGCCGGCCAGCCTCGGCTCGAACCGCTCCACGTCCCGCCGGCCGCCGACCGCGACGAGCCCCGGCAGCCAGCCCCGTACGCCCTGCATCGCGCGCAGCCACCCCTGGGCGTACACGTGCGCCGAACGCCGCTCGATGCCGGCGACGATGCGGTCGACGGCCGGGCCCAGCGGGTAGGTGCGGTTCGCCGGCCACGGCAGTCGCTGCCGCAGCTCCCGCATCACGTCGTTCTCGTCGGCGCCGCGCACCATGTCGGTGTCGGTCCAGGACAGGTAGCCGACGCCCACCTTGACGCCCTTGTGGGCGACCTCGGCCCGCAGGCAGTGGGCGAAGGCCTCGACCCCGGACTTGGAGGCGCAGTACGCGGTCATCATCGGCGCCGGGGTGATCGCGGCGAGCGAGGCGATCTGCAGGAAGTAGCCGCGGCTCTCGGTGAGCACGGGGAGGAAGGCCCGGCCCGTGACGGCACTGCCGATCAGGTTGACCTCGATCACCCGGCGCCAGGCGTCGGGGTCGGAGTCGGCGAACGGCCCGCCTGCGGCCACCCCGGCGTTGGCGACGACGATGTCGACCTTGCCGAAGCGCTGCTTGACCTCCTGCGCGACCCGGGCCATGGCCTCGTGGTCGGTGACGTCGGCGTGCCAGTGGTCGCTGTCGGTGTGCAGGCGCTCGGAGACCTCCTTGAGGGCCTCCGGCTCCAGCCCGACCAACGCGATCCGCGCGCCGCGCGCGGACAGCTTGCGGGCGAGCAGCTCGCCGACGCCGCGGGCGGCGCCGGTGACGACGGCGACCTGGCCTTCCAGACTCCTGTGCGGGCTCACGTCGTCTTCTCCTTCGCGGGTGTGCCGGTGTCGGTGCTGGTGCCGGTGCTGCTGCTGGTGTCGGTGCCGGTCTCGGTCCGGGTCCGGGTGGCGGGGCCGAGGTACGCGGCGGTCAGCTCGCGCACCGCGTTGACGACGGCCTCGGGGGCCTCGATCGGGGTCATGTGCCCCATCCCGGTCAGCTCGGTCAACCCGACGCAGTGCGGGAGCGCGGCCGCGATCCGCCGGGCGTGCACGATCGGGGACAGCCGGTCGGCCGTGCCGCCGAGGACCGCGGTGGGGGCGGTGAGGGCGGGCAGGTTCGCGTCCACGTCCAGCTCGGCCAGGACCTGCGACCAGGCGTGCCGGACCGGGGTCGGGCAGGCGTGCACGATCCGGGCGCAGGCCTCGACCCGGTCGGGCGCCGAACCGGGGCCCATGGTGGCGTACTTCAGCACGTGTTTGGCGGGCGGGGTGACCGGGCCGAGCGGTGCGCGGGAGCCGAGGAGCGCGCGGGTCAGTCGGGTCCGCAGGGGCCCGGGGCGCAGCGGCACCACGAGGGCCTCGGCGGTCAGCCGGGAGCTGCCGGTGCTGCACAGCAGGACGGCGGCGGCGTGCTCGGTGAGTTCGGGGCGCCCGGCGGCGGCCATGATCGTCATGCCGCCCATGGAGTGCCCGGCCAGCACGGCCCGCTCGCCGGGGGCGAGGGCGGCCCGCAGCACCGCGGCCAGGTCGTCGGCGAGGGCGGTGGTGGAGTACCCGGAGGCGGCGGGGCTGCGGCCGTGGCCGCGCTGGTCGTAGGCGATGACCCGGTGGTCGGCCGCGAGGTCGCGGATCTGGGCGGCCCAGAAGGCGGTGGAGCAGGTCCAGCCGTGGGCGAGCACGACGGGCGGCGCGTCCGGCTCTCCGTGCTCCTCCACGTGCAGCCGCGCCCCGTCGGCGGACACGGCGACCAGCTCGCGGCGGGCGGCGGGCGGCGCGTACCGCCCGCTGGTGACGTGCGTCAGACGGCTCACGCGGAACCCTCCTCGGCGGAGGCGGAGGCGGAGGCGGAGGCGGAGGAGCCGGCCGTTCCCGGGGCGCCGGCCCGGGCGGGGACCCGCTCGCCCGCGGGCTCCCGGAGGCGGACGACCTCGTACTCGCTCATGTCCACGGTCCGCGTCAGCCTGCGGAACTCCCCCGTGGTGCCCGGCCAGACGGTGGTGTTGCGGCCCTGTGCGTCCAGGTACCAGCTGGTGCAGCCGCCGGTGTTCCACACCGTGCGCTCCATCCGGGCCTGGACCTGCCGGTTCCACCGGTGCACGGCCGAGGGGCGGGCCGCGAGGGCGACCCGTCCGCCGAGGACGTCCAGCTGGCGCAGGTAGTCGGCCATGTAGTTCAGCTGGGACTCGATCATCAGGATCATCGAGCTGTTCCCGAGCCCGGTGTTCGGCCCGATGACCGTCATCCAGTTCGGGAAGCCTGCGGCAGTCGCCCCGCGCAGGGCCTGCATGCCGTCCTTCCAGTGGTCCGCGAGGGTGCGGCCCTCCGCGCCCACGACCCGGTCGGCGATCGGCATGTCCGTGACGTGGAAGCCGGTGCCGAAGACGATCGCGTCGGCCTCGGTCTCGGTGCCGTCGGCGGCGACGAGGACGTTGCCCCGGATCTCCTTCAGCCCGGAGGCGACCAGGTCCACGTCGGGGCGGGCGAGCGCCGGGTAGTAGTCGCTGGAGAGCAGGATCCGCTTGCAGCCGATCCGGTACGAGGGCGTCAGCTTGGCCCGCAGCGCCGGGTCCTTGATCGAGCGCGCCATGTTGGCCTTGGCCAGGGACTCGATCAGCCCGAGCTGGTTCGGCCGCTTGGTGAAGGCGCTGATCTGGAGTTCCCGGATCCCCCACAGCAGGCCGCGGCGGGCGGCCCGGGTGAACGGCAGCTGCCGGTGCAGCCAGCGCTCGACGGTGCTGATGGCCCGGTCGGTGCGGGGCATCACCCACGGCGCGGTGCGCTGGAAGAGGGTGAGCCGCTCCACCTCGGGGGCGATGGCCGGGACGATCTGGATGGCGGAGGCGCCGGTGCCGACCACGGCGACCCGCTTGCCGCGCAGGTCGTAGCCGTGGTCCCAGCGCGCGGAGTGGAAGACGGTCCCGGGGAACTCGGCGAGGCCGGGGATCTCGGGCAGCTTCGGGTCGGACAGCGGACCGGTCGCGGAGACGACGACGTCGGCGGTGAGCGCGCCGGCGGAGGTTTCGAGCTCCCAGCGCAGCTCGGCGGCGTCCCAGCGGGCGGTCAGCAGCTCGGAGTCCAGCCGGATGTGCGGGCGGAGCCCGAAGGTGTCGGCGACGTGCTCCAGGTACGCCCGGATGTGCGGCTGGCCGGAGAAGGTCCGCGGCCAGTCGGGGTTGGGTGCGAAGGAGAACGAGTACAGGTGGGACGGGACGTCGCAGGCGCAGCCCGGGTAGCTGTTGTCCCGCCAGGTCCCGCCGACGGAGTCGGCCCGTTCGAGGACGACGAAGTCCGTGATCCCCTCCCGGCGCAGCCGGACGGCCGCACCGAGCCCGCCGAAGCCGGACCCGATCACCGCCACCCGCACGTGCTCGCGTCCGCGCTCGCGCACGTCGCCGCTTCCGCGCCCGCCCTCGCGCCTGCCTGTGCCGCCCATGCCGCCTCCCAGCCCACACAACACACCATCGCGCCACGCTGCCAGCAATCACTGGCACAATCGGGAGGGTAGAGCAGCTCCGTACCGCTGGGTAGGGGTCGCACCCGGAAAGTTACTGCCGGTACGCCATAGGCTTCGGCCGTGGCAGACACGGAAGCGGGGACGACAGTGCGCGAATACCGTACGGAGGAGCTGGCCGAGGCCGCCGGCATCTCCGTCCGCACCCTGCGCTTCTACCGCGAGCGCCGGCTCCTGCCGCCGCCGCGCCGCGAGGGCCGGATCGCCTGGTACGACGACCACCACCTGGCCCGGCTGCGCACCATCACCGCCCTCCTCGAACGCGGCCACACCCTCGGCGGCATCGCCGAGCTGACGGCCGCCTTCGAGAACGGCCGCGACGTGAGCCAGCTCGGCGAACTGCTGGGCATCGGCTGGTCCGAGGAGACCCCCGTGCGCCTGACCCCGGAGGCCCTGGCCGACTACTTCGAGGGCGAGGTCACCCCCGAGAACCTGGCGGCCTCCCTCGACCTCGGCTACCTGGCCACCGACGGCGACGAGATCGTCCACGTCAGCCGCCGCCTCCTGGACGTCTCCTCGGCGCTGGTGCGCGAGGGGGTCCCGCTCGCCGCCGTCCTGGAGACCGGGCGCCGGGTCCGCGAGCACGCGGACGCGCTCGCCGCCCTCTTCGCCGGGCTCGTCGCGGAGCACCTGGACGAGGACGCGGTCGGCCGTCTGCGCCCGCTGGCCAAGAGCGTGGTCGAGGCCGAACTGTCCATGGCCATGGACCGCCTACTGGCCGCGGCGTCCGCCCCGACGCAGCCCGGGACGTCCGAGCCTCCCGGGACGACCGCGCCGTCCGAGACGCCCGAAACGCCCGAGACCCCGGAGGGCCCCCGCCTCCCTCAGACCCCGGCCCCGTAGACGACGGTCACCGGCGCGTGGTCCGACCACCGCTCCGGGTGCGTCTCGGCCCGCTCCACGAAGGCCTTCACGGCCCGCTCCGCCAGCCCCGGCGTCGCCACCTGGAGGTCGATGCGCCAGCCGGCGTCGTTGTCGAAGGCCCGCCCCCGGTAGGACCACCAGGAGTACGGCCCCTCCGCGTCGGGGTGCAGCTCGCGGACGACGTCCACGTAGCCGGCCTCGGAGTAGACCTTGCCGAGCCACTCCCGCTCCTCGGGCAGGAAGCCGGCGCTCTTGCGGTTGGTCCGCCAGTTCTTCAGGTCCGCTTCCCGGTGGCAGATGTTCCAGTCTCCGCACACGACGACCTCGCGCCCGTCGGCCGCCGCCTTCTCCTTCAGGGCGGCCAGGTAGGGCAGGAACTCCGCCATGAACCGGTACTTCTCGTCCTGCTTCTCGGTCCCGGCCTCCCCGGAGGGCAGGTAGAGGCTGGCGACGACCACGCCGGGCAGGTCGACCTCCAGGTACCGCCCGGAGCCCTCGAACTCGTCGCTGCCGAAGCCCACCTGCACCCGCTCGGGCTCCCGCCGCGCGTACACCGCGACCCCGGCCCGCCCCTTGGCGGCGGACGGCGCGAAGACGGTGTGCCAGCCCTCGGGCTCCCGCACCTCGTCAGGGATCTGCTCCTCCTCCGCCCGCACCTCCTGCAGGCACACGACATCGGCCTCCGAGCCGGCCAGCCACGGGGAGAACCCCTTCTTGGCGGCGGCGCGGATCCCATTCACATTCACGGAGGTCACGGTGAGCATCCCAGCACCATAGCCGGACCCTTCCGTACGATGGCCGGATGTCTCACGGGATAGACCTGCGCGCGGTGCCGTACGACCACCCGGACGCGATCAGGCTCAACGACCAGGTTCAGCTCGAATACCAGGAGCGGTACGACGGCGAGGGCGACGCCACCCACCTCGACCCGGCGATGTTCCTGCCGCCGCAGGGCCTGTACCTCGTGGCGTACGACACGTCGGGGAGCCCGTTGGCCACCGGAGGCTGGCGCGCCCAGGACGAGAACGACGAGGGCTACTCGGACGGCGACGCCGAGCTGAAGCGCATGTACGTCATCCCCCGGGCCCGCGGCATCGGCCTGGCCCGCCGCATCCTGGCGGAACTGGAGGCCGACGCCCGCGCGGCCGGCCGCACCCGCATGGTCCTGGAGACCGGCGACAAGCAGCCGGAGGCGATCGCCCTCTACCTCTCCGAGGGCTACACCATGACGGAGAAGTTCGGCTACTACCGCGACTACGAATCCAGCCGCTGCATGGCCAAGCCCCTCGCCTGACCCGGCACCCGATTCCCGCCCGGCACCCGCCCGGGCGGGACCCTTTCGGCGTTCGGGCACAAAACAGAGGATCCCGCCCGATCTTCCGATCGGACGGGATCCTCTTTGTCTGTGGGGTGTTCACGAGTGCCTCTGATCAGGCATGCGTGGAGCCCTTGAAGATCGCTTCCCGCCAGACGGGTGATCGTTTCCCAGGCCTGGGACGGATCAGTCCCACCAGAGATCCCAGCGGTGGGCACCGGTGATCCGCTCGGCGTACGCGGCCAGTGTGTACGGTCTGCAGCCCTGCCAGATGTTGTCCGGGCAGAAGGCAAAGTGCTCGGCCGCAACCATGAGGGCGTCCTTCCGTCGCGCTGGGCGCCCCGCCTCGAGGACGTCCCAGGCTCGTGCCACCTTTTACCGGGTCATGAAGAAGGGGGTGAGGCCATCGAGCAAGTGCGGGGGCCCTTCTTCAGTTCGTTTCCACTGTGCAGTCTGGAGCGGGCCGCGGCGGCCTAGTGGCCCGAGGCACAGCCTGGCGGTGGGCGCGCTTTCCGTGTCGGAAAGCAGCAGCTCAGCAGGCGCTGATTATCCGCATGAACCTTTAGACAGCTGACGCAGGCAACCCACGTGTATGCTTGTCCATTTTTGCGCCCTTAAAATTTGCCCCGGTCAGCTTGGCGCCACGCAAATCAGCGCCGCGCAAGTCAGTGCCGCGGAAGTCAACGCCGCGCAAGTCGGCATCACGGAGATCAGCAGCGTTGAGAGAGGTGCGAGTCAGCTTAGCTTCCCCATATCCCAAGAGAGAGATTTTTGCGAGATCCGCACTCCGCAGATCGGCGCCGGCGAGGTTCGCACTGGTGAGGGTGGCTCCACCCAGCTCCGCCCTAGTGAGATTAACACCGTGCAGGTCCGCATTGCTCAGGTTCGCCCCCGCAAGATTGGCATCCGTGAAGTTGGCCCTCTTCACTTGACGCGCCCCACTGCCAGTGGACAGGCTAACTTCCCCGCCGACGAGTGCACCGGCGAGGTTTGCCTGCCCCAGGTCAGCCCTAGAAAAGTCCGAGCCGTAAAGAATCGCCTTGGAGAAATTCACAGAGGAGGCATAGGCGTCACTCAAGTCGGACAGACCCAGCTCGGCGTTGGATAAATCCACCCCTTCGAGAACAGCCTGCTTGAAGTTGCACAATACAAGATGGGCTTCGCGCAAGTCGGAGCCTGACAGGTGAACCCGCCGAAAATTCCTTATAGGCACCTCTCTGAGGAGCGGCACAGATCCGATTTCAAGTGCGCTGAGATTGACGTACTCAAGGTCGGCTGCGAGTGGCGAGGGCGACTCGGGACGGTTAGCCAGAACGGTGAGCGCCGCAGAGACATCGCCAGGTGGTTGGAATTTAATCTCTTCCTGCTTCTTGTCGGGCAGTGGAGCTTTTCCGCGGATGTAGGAGGACAGCACTGAGGTGACAGCGGCATCGTCGCGTGGGGAGTCCTGCAAGATGCGATGGAGCGCGTAGATTCCACCGATCCGTACGGGCTCTTCTGAGGCCCCTAGGTTAGTAATCGCCGTATTGAACCGGTTGGTAATTTGCCCCGCATCGGAGATACGTAGTTCCTTACTGGCCTGCCCCACCTGAACCCAGCTGAACAGCACCGCGGCCAGAGCGGCCACCCCCGGCAACATCGAGGCCACCAAACCCCATCGATGCAGCCGACTGCCACCCGCTTCCGTGACCGCCTGACGGAAGCCTAGCCTTGCTTCCCGAGCCGTCCGGCGTCGTGCGGCATTGCGCAACCGACCCAGCTCACGCTTCCTTCGCACAAGGCCATGTCACAGCACGAACAGTAGTCCTGAGCCTTGCCACGCGGGCCATACGTGGATGACCCCTCCGACGGCAGATCTCTAGCATGGCCCGGAGTGATGAAGCTAGCCGTCGGGAAGTCGCATGCCGGGCCTCAGACGGGTCTGCTCGGGGAAGTCGTACACACCCGTGCAGTCCTGCCAGTGCTTGACGGTGCCCTGCGGGCTGTCGTCGGTGGGCATGGGGAGCCTACGACGTGAACGAGACTTGTCGCCCCTCGATGGGGCTTGGGCGCGAGGTGAACGTGTGCGATCGGTTGGGGGCAGCTGCGGTCACCCTCTGCGATCTTGTTGCAGTCCGTCCTAGGGCTGCTCACGAGTACCCCTGACCAGGCGGCACAGGAGGGGTTTGAAGATCGCTTCCCGGTTACCCGAAGATCGCTTCCCGTTGACGCCGCGACCACTTGGGGCTTCTTGCCGGCAGCGCGAGAGGAAGCGGAGCCGTTCTGGTAGCCGAGTTTCATATGCTTCCGTTTCCTTGAGTCTCTCCCATAAAAAAAGGGGGGCATAGCGCTCTGCCCGCAGGTTCCGCGGCCGGTCGACAGGACGCTGCGCCCGACGACCGACCAAGAGAGCTCATCTCTTTCTGGCGCTGCCCCTACATCAAAGGTCCGGCCGACGCCCCGTTCATCGGCGAAAAGCCTACGCTGCGGACTGAGGAACGGCGAGGAGCACCCGCGTGTGCAGTGCCTGGCGGACACCGTCAGGCACTGCCTTTTGCCGTACGCCCCTTCGGCCCGCGAGAGCCGCCATGCTGATGAGTGCCGATGCCGCGTCTGGTGCGTGGCCATACGGAGTAACGCAGCAGACGGAAGACTGCCTCCCCGGGCATAGTGGGGGAATGGAAGGCGCTTCGGCGAGGCCGGCGATGTCTCGCAGTAGGCAACGATTCGAGGCTGTGCACAAGTGGTCTGCTACGGCTGCAGCTGTCGTCGCCCTGGTCATTTCGCTCTACAATTTTGCCGAGCTGCAGCGCCAACCAAACGTCGATATGACGCTCCCTCACCTCTTGCGTCTCGAAAAGCTCGGCAATGGCGTTCGGCTCTACGTACAGCCGACAGTGTCCACCAGGTTTAAGAGCGAGAATGTCGAAGTCGTCCGTGATGCACGCTTGCAGCTAACCCCTACCGACTCCACCTCTATTTCGAAGCGGCCGGTCTTTTATTGGAGAGAGAGCGTCACATGGTACTACGACCCGGATACGGACACGGTCAATAACCATTGGAGCAGCGACCCTGCCCCATTTCTTGTCAGTCAGGACAAACCTCAACAGCCGTCATTCGAGTTTCTGGCCGACAACTGGATGTACCAGGCGGGCCGGTACGAAGGCACCCTTGAGCTGAGCCGTTCAGGGGATCACGCTCTCTTGACCACGAAGTTCTGCCTGATCATTTCGGAGGCAGCCGTCAATGAACTGCGAAATCCACAGCCACCGGACCAGACGATCCGCTTCTTCCGCAACGACCTGCCCAAGTTCGCCTCGTCCGGCAGCGCTTCAGGCTGCTACCGGAGGGACACGGATTAGAGACCGTTGAGCCGCCAGCACACACGGCGAGACACGTCGCAGAGAACCCGACATCGTCCGTCCGCACTCCCACATCCGGGCCCATGGATGCGGCGTGGATGATGGCGAGGTGACGAACATCAGTGACGACCACGTGAAGGTCCACTTCCGGATGGACATAGACGAGGACGGCTGGCCGCCGGCGAGTGTCGAGAGTCTATGGGCGGTGGACCTTGGCGACGGCACGGTGCGGTTGGACAACACCCCGTGGTTCGTCCGCGGCATCGCCAGCGGGGACGTCATCAAGGTAGAGCTCGATGGAGACGGTGTCTTCTGGGCCGGGGAGACGGTCCGGCCGTCTCAGAACTGCACGATCCGGCTGATCGTGCTGAAGGACGACGGCTCAGCCGCTGCCCGGCAGAGTGTGCTGGAAGTCTTCCACCGCCTCGGCACCACCGGCGAGGGGATCGAGCGGTACCGGATGGTGGCCTTGGACGTCCCGCCTTAGGCGGACCTGCCGCGGATCCGCAACCTCTTGGAACGCGGCGAGGCAAAGGGGTGGTGGCACTGGGAGGAGGGCTGTATCACTGCTGCCTGGGACGCTGCGGCAGAGCGATGAGATCGCCTGCCTACCCTCGGCGGTTGGCGTTCAGCCATTCGTCGCTGTTCCACATTACGTGCATGGCCCCTACCGGGTCGAACTGAATGTCGGGGTCGTTGCTGTGGACGAGGCAGATCAGTCGGCGCTGAAGTACGGCTGCGTGACGGGCTTGGTTGGCGATGATGTCGAGTGCGGCTTGCGCGACTTTGGGGCAGGCGGCTGCGAATCGGTCGTAGTCGGTGAAGGTGAGGACCAGTCCCGTGCCTTCCGCTGTGTCGTCGTAGGGGCCGTAGCAGGCCACATCTCCGAGGCAGTCGTTGAGTGCGTCAAGGTTGTGGCCGTAGTAGTCGGTGAAGTGCAGGGCGGCAGCGAAGGCACGGTGCATGTCTTGCTCCGTGCTCCATTGACCGGCTGCCAGCCGGACGACGCGGAAGTCACGGTCTTCGAGACGCTGCACAGCCTGGTTGAGGAGCCGTTGGCGCCAGAAGAGGGTGACGAACGTGTTGCCCATGTACTCGATGCCGGGGAAGCGGGCCTTCGAGGTGTTTGGCGTCGGCTTCAAGGCTGCGTGACGGCGATAGTCGTCCAGCAGTCGGAAGAACTCCTCGATCGGAGTGGAGCCGTCCGGGGTGTTGCGTTCGATCTCTGCGGCCCAACCAAGGGAGCTGGACATGCCGTGGTGCTCGCGCAGCCACTGCGTGAAGTGGTCGTCTGGCCAGAAGGCGAACGGCTCGTTGATGGAGTGCACGCCCAGTGCGGCTCGGTAGCCGACGAGGATCGACTGCAGGTGGAGCAACGAACCACCAGGCAGCCACATGCCGGGGCGGAGGCGGATCTGCTCCAGGAAGTCGTACACGTCTGTGCACTCCTGCCAGTGCTTGGCGGTGCTCTGCAGGCTGTCTTCGGTCGGCATGTGCTGAGCCTACGGCTCGGACGGGAGTTGTCGTCTGGCGAAGGGGTGCGAGCGCAAGGCGGGCGGGCGTGGTCGTTTGGGAGCATTGGCGGTCACCCTCTGCGATCTTGCTGGCGCCGCCTCTAGGTTTGGCTGGGGCTTCGAGTGCCGCGAGGTCCGCCGTTGGCTGCGGGGTGGAGGCAGGGTCGGGATGACGTCGCTCTTCGAGCGTCTGGATGCGGAAGAGGCCATTGTGCGCGGTGAGTTGTCCGCGCTTCGCGAGAAGGTCGCGGTGGCCGAGGAGCGGCTGGTGCACCTGACGATCACGCGGGAGACGCTGATTTCCCTCGCCAGCGATCAGGACGACAAGCCTGGGCCGGAGGCCGGCGAGCAAGCCGCAGGTGGCGAGCCCTCGTCGGGTGGTGGCGCTGACTTCACAACTCATGGCACCGAGGAGCCTACTGAGAGGCCCACGCCTGCGAGGCCTCTGGAGTGGGAGGTCGCGCGCGAGCGGATCCTGGTTCTGCTGGCGGGGGCGGGGCGGGCGATGAAGGTGCAGGACATCGCCGCGGCGATCGGCGAGGACACCTCGAGCACCTTGAATGGGCGGCGGGTGGAGACGACTCGGTCCCGGCTGAAGCGGCTGGCGAAGGAGGGCCAGCTGGTGGAGGGCCCGATCGCATGGTTCGCAGTTGCCCCGGCAGCCAGCGCGAGCGGGGAGGAAGGGGCCGCCACGGGGTGAGCGCGGCCGCGAGCGCGCGGCATTCAAAGGGTGGCACCGCCGAGGGTTCAGCTCGGCGGTGCCGGGTTGCGTGACCGCCCAGGCAAGGGTGGCTTCCGCACGTCCGAGCGTAGTAGAGGCTCTCTCCGCTCGGCGTCCGGAGCCACGAAGTTCGTCATGCCCGTTCGCTGTTTGGCGTTTCCGGGCACGGATCGAGGCTCAATGCGTTCTGTTCCGTTCGATATCGATGCTGTCCGGCCACAGCGTGGTGTTGGTGAAGTGGGCCAGGCGGGCGACGGTGGCCACGTCGGGCCAGGACCGTCCCGCCAGCAGGTCGGCGATGGCCTGGCGGTTGACCCCGGAGCCGGCCGCGGCCGCCCGCAGGCTCAGCCCGTGGCTGGCGAGCGCCTCCTCGAGGGTTCGGGCGATCTGGCGAACCGCGTCGGCGGCTGGGTCGGCGCTGGCCTGCTCGGGCCAGGCTTCCGGATCGTCGGTCAGCTCCCGAGGGGAGCGTGCGCGGGCGCGTCCGCCGACCATGCGCGCACCACCTTGTCTATTGAAGTTGATCAGCTGTGGAATGGCTGCTTGTCCAGCCGGTATGCATGGACCGTGGTCCTTGATCCCGAGACTTCGGCGAAGATCACCCGGTATCGGCCGAAGCACGCAACGGCCGTCTGGGTAGACGTCGCGCCGATGGTGCGGTCGGTGGTCGCCGCTGTGGTGACTGCCGTGCCCTACGACGTGGAGAGGCTGCTTCACGTCACCGGGCGGCTGGCGCTGTGGGCGGAGGCGGCTGGGCTGGAGCGCAATCCGAATGAGTGGTTGGGCAACGAGGTCATCGACGCGTTCGTGCTCTCCCGCGCCGGTGACATCAAAGGGTCGTCGGTGCGGACCTACCGGACATGGCTCTTGCGGGTGCGGGACGCTCTGGCCTGGAGCGAGCGCGGGGAAGCGGCCCCGGCCCGCATGCACGCAGAGACCAGCCCGCATCAGCCCTACAGTCGTGCAGAGCTCGCGGGCTTGCGGCACTGGGCCATGCATCTGCCTCGTCAGCAGAAGACCGATGCCCTCGCGCTTCTCGGTCTCGGTGCCGGCTTCGGACTGACGCCACGGGAGATCGCGGCATGCCGAGGACAGGATCTGCGGCGGCAGCGTCCGGGCGGTCCGCTGATGCACACATCCGTCAACCGTCTGGTTCCACTCGTCGCCCGTGCCGCCTGGGACGGGGTCCTGGGGGAACTCGCAGATCACACGGGCAGCGGCTACCTGTTCCGGCCTCGCCGCACCACCGAGTACTCCAAGAACCTGATCGGCTCCTGGCCACTCAATCACCGGCCGCCGGACGGCCTGCCGCTGGTGTCGGCCGGCAGGGCGCGGGCGACGTGGATCGTCGAGCTGATGACGGCGCGGATCGACCACCATCTGATCGCCCAAGCCGCCGGCCTGGCGTCCGCCGCTTCCCTGGCCCGCTGGCAACATCACGTGCCACCTCTTGATCACGCCACTGCCGCCCGCCTCCTGCGCGGGCCGGAGGCATGACCGCAAGGCCCCGGCCCTGGCAGAAATCGGAACGGATCAGAGGGTGCAGGCCCCGGCCGGTCACCGATGCTCCGGCGGAGATCCCGGACTCCAAGGTGGGGCAACTTCTCGCCCTGCTGGAGAGCTCCGGGGCCCTTGACCTGATCGCTCTCGAACTTGCCGAGCGGCCGGGACCCAAGGGCCTGCCGGTCCGCACCGTGCTGGTCGGTGTGCTGCTGTCCCTGCACTACCACCGCAGTGCCACCCTTGCCGACGTCTGCCGGGTCCTCCTCGATCAACTGCGGCCACCAGCCCGTGCCTGGTTGGAGGTGCCCGACCCAGCCACGGTCGATGTTCACGGCCGGCACGCCTTCACGCGCCGGGTCTACCGCGCGTTCGACCGGCTCACCACCGCTTTGGACCCCCATCGCTGCGACCGGCGACGCCGCCTGCCCACGGTCGAGGCCGTGCAGGTGATCGCGGCCTGGGAAGACGAGGCAGGAGTCGAGCAGGTCCGCCGCCGGAGGGTGCTGCAAGAGATCAGCGACCGGCTGGTTCTCGTCACTGTCCGCATTGCCCACCAACGCGGCCTCTTTCGCGGCTGGCGAGGCGATATCGGTGTCGACACCACCCCGTTCCCCGCATGGCACAAGCCCCACCCGGACCGGAAGAACCTCTCGTCGGTCGAAATCACGGCGGGCTGGCATCACTGCGGCGGCTCCAAGGAAGGCATCTTCGGGCACTCCGCCACCCTGGTGGTCGCTGGTTCCCGGCGGCACCCCACAGGACACCCCCAGGCGGGCAAACGCGTCAGCCGGCACCCGCAACTCGCCCTTGGGGCCGTTCTTGACACCCCCGGGAAGCGGATCGGCCCGAATGCCATCCACAGCCTCACCAGGCTCGTCCCGTTCGGGTTCCCCACCGGGTTTCTGGCCGCAGACCGCGCCTACACCGACCAGCAGACCGAGAACTTCGCCGCCCCGGCCCGCCGACTCGGCCACCGGCTCGCCCTCGATTACAAGCAGGACCAGAGAGGCGTCCAGGGCACTCACGAGGGAGCCCTCCTCATCGACGGCTCCCTCGCCTGCCCCGCCATGCCCCACGCACTCGCGCACGCGACCACCGGCCTCGACGACGAGGCCGTACGCGACCTCGCCAACGCCCCCGCCCTGCAGGACCAGATCGCCCAGCGGGAGCCGTACTTCCTCAAGGTCAAGGAATCCGCCGACTCGCGGGGCGCTGTCCGCTACCAGTGCCCGGCCGCCGGGCCGTCGCCAGCTGTCGCCTGCCCCCGCTACAACCAGGTACACCGCATCCCGCCTCAGAGGCCGGTCGTCGTCGACCTGACCAGCCGACGATCCGCTCAGGCGCACCTCGCGGCCAAACCGACCGTCCCCATCCCTCAGACCGAACGGCTGCGGCCTCCACCCAAGAACGAGCTGCCCAGAATCTGCCAGCGGCCCACGATCACCGTCCGGCCCGGCGACCTCGGCATGATCGACAAGTTCCGCCAGGACAGGCACTACCTCCACCCCACCTGGCAAGACGTCTACCGACCGCAACGGGCCAACATCGAAGGGCTCAACGGCCGCGCCAAGGCCCACGGGATCGACATCTCCGACCCGTCCAAACGCCTCGCGCACGGACGCGTCGCCCAGACCATCTTCCTCGCCTTGATGATCTGCTCCGTGAACCTGGCCATCCTTCACAGCTGGCACCAGGCCACCGGCACACTGAACGCCCTCACCGGCTTCGACACCAACGTCACGGCCTACGACCACGAGAACCGCAGCCCCATCCCGGCCGGCCTTCCGCCGCCAAGAACCCGGATGATCCAAGCAAACACCTGAGAACCGGCATCACGCGCCGCGAGCTGCCATGCCCCCCAGACGGCCGAAAGCGTCGCATCCACGCGGACCACCCCCAGGAATTCCCTTCACCCCTGTCCCTGGTCGGCCAAGCACCGGGACGGGCCATCGGACACCGGCTCGAACACGCCGCAGAAACGCAGAGATCCCGTCCAGCCTTCCGGCTGAACGGGATCTCGTGACGATTCTTGAGAGCTACTCAAGAACTGTCGTCTGTGGACCTGTGGGGATTTGAACCCCAGACCCCCTCGATGCGAACGAGGTGCGCTACCAGACTGCGCCACAGGCCCTTGCGACGTGTGAAACATTAGCATCCTCGCGTCGCTGCACCAAAATCCGTTCCCCGGAGCGGCCGCGAGGCCGTTATTCGTTGGCCGCGCGGGGGCGGTCGTCGCTCTCGTACTGGTCGAACAGCGGGGTGCGGCCGCGGTCCCGACCGCGCGGGCGGGCCCCCTGCTGCGGCGCTGCGGCGTCCGACTTCGCCGGGGCTCCGGGCTGGGCGCGCAGGCGGGGGTCGGTCGGCTCGGCCGTGCTGGAGCGGGCGGCGCTCCAGCCGTCCGGCGCAGCCGGGCCGGTGGCGCGGGGGGCGACCGGGGCCGTCACGTACGTGGGCAGCGGGACCGGGACCGGCTCCCAACTGTCGCCGCGGCCGGGGCCGCGTTCGCGCTGCTGGTCCACCCACTCGGCGTGGTCGGTCTGCTCGACCAGGGCGCGCCGCCCGGCCTCCTGCGGGGAGACCGCCGCCGCGGCCTCCGGTTCGGCGCCCGCGGCCTCCTCGGCCTCGCGGCGGCCCGAGCGGTTCTCGCGCAGCTGGCGGGCGGCCGCCTCGGCGCGGCGGCGGTCCATGGTGAACTCGTAGCGCCGCCGCTCCTGGGCGCGCAGGTACGCGATGTACGCGCTCAGCATCACGGCCGGCAGGCCCGGCGCCCACAGGTAGGCGACGCCGCCGACGGCGGCGACGACGGCGCCCAGCGTGAAGACGAGGAAGAGCAGCGCGGTGGTGCGCCGGCGGCGGGCGAGCACCTGCAGGCGCTGTTGGCGCCGCTGCCGCTCGGCCACGGCCTGCCGCTCCACGGCGGCCGACCTCGGCTCCGTCCTGGTCGCGGGCATGCCGACGGGCCGGACGTCGGCGTCCACGGAATTCACCGTTTCCGTCGCGGCGTCCGGATCAGCAAGGTACTGGGGCTCCGCCTCCTGGTCGGCCCGCTCACGCAGCCCCTTGGCGTAACGGCGCTCCATTCCCGCCCGGCCGGAAAGCAGCCGGATGGCAGTGGAGAAGCGTTCCGTCGGACGGGCCTCGTTCAGCTCGTCCTGCCTCCGGAGCCACATGGGCACCAAGTAGGCGGCCCAGGCCCCCACAATGACTGCGTAGATGAGGCCGCTGCTGCTCACACCTCACACCGTAGAGGGATACGGCCGGGAGGATCCGCCAATTGGACCGGTGTGTCGCACGAACCGGCTGATATCAACGACTTTTTTTGTGATTCTTCGGATCAGGATATGGGCGAATCGGATCCCGGCTGCAAGAATTCGAACGGATATTCGAATTCGGGGTTTCGCCGGGTCCCGCCCGCCCTTTACGGCGCGCCCGACTCCGGCCCCCGGTCCCGCGTGCGGTGCCAGCGGTTCACCAGGCCGTCCTGGACCTCCTCCGCCGTCAGCGCGTACACCAGGTGGTCCCGCCAGGCGCCGTCGATGTGCAGGTAGCGCGGCCGCAGCCCCTCCTCGCGGAAGCCCAGCTTCTCCACCACGCGCCGGCTCGGCCCGTTCTCCGGCCGGATGCACACCTCGATCCGGTGCAGTCCGACCCGTGCGAAGCAGTGGTCCACCGCGAGCGCCACGGCGGTGGGCATCACGCCCCGCCCCGCCACCTCCCGGTCCACCCAGTAGCCGACGTGGCCCGCGCACATGGAGCCCCAGGTGATCCCGGCGACCGTCAGCTGGCCGACCAGCCGCCCCTGGTACTCGATGACGAAGGGCAGCATCCGCCCCGCGTTCGCCTCCGCCCGCAGGTGGCGGACCATCTGCCGGTACGTCGGGCGCTGGACCACCGGCCCCCAGGGCGCGGGCGGCGGAATCGTTGCTTCCCACGGTCGGAGCCATTCGCGGTTGCGGCGGTTCACCTCGCGCCAGGCGCTCTGGTCCCGCATTTTTATCGGCCGGAGGGTGACGTCGCCGTCGGTGAGCGCCACCGGCCAGGTGGGTCCGTTCAGCTCGGGCTCCCCGACGGTGCCGGGTGGTCGCCGCCCCGGATCTGGTCCACCGCGTGCGGGAGGATCCGCGCCAGCACGGCGAGGCCGTCGCGGACGCCCCCGGTGGAGCCGGGCAGGTTCACGATCAGGGTGCGCCCGGCCACGCCCGCCAGGCCCCGGGACAGCGCCGCGGTCGGCACCTTCGCCAGGCCCTCGGCCCGGATGGCCTCCGGGATGCCCGGGATCTCGTAGTCCAGCACCCGCGCGGTGACGTCCGCGGTGCGGTCGGTCGGCGAGATGCCGGTGCCGCCGGTGGTGAGGATGACGTCGTACCCGGCGGCCACGCCCTCGCGCAGCGCCTGCTCGACGGGGTCGCCGTCCGGGACGACGCGCGGGCCGTCCACGGTGAAGCCGAGCGCGAGCAGCCCCTCGGCCAGCAGCGGGCCGCCCTTGTCGGCGTACACGCCGGCCGAGGCCCGGTTGGAGGCGGTGACCACGAGCCCGCGCACCCGGCGGGGGCCGGCCTCGCCGGCCGGCGCCGGCCCCCCGGCGGGACCCACGGCCGCGTCCGCGTCCGCGTCCGCGCCGTGGGCGTGGGCGTGGGCGTGGCTGAAGGCGTCGCCGCCGCGCGGGGCGTTCACGCGCGGGTCCAGTCGCCGGACTTGCCGCCGGTCTTCTCCTCCACCCGGACGTCCGTGATGACGGCGCCCTTGTCGACGGCCTTGACCATGTCGATCACGGTGAGCCCGGCGACCGCGACCGCGGTCAGCGCCTCCATCTCCACGCCCGTGCGGTCGGTGGTCCTGACGGTGGCGAGGATCTCGACGGCGTCGTCGGCGACCGACAGGTCCACCTTCACCCCGGAGACGGCGAGCGGGTGGCAGAGCGGGATCAGGTCGGGGGTCTTCTTCGCGCCCATGATCCCGGCGATCCGCGCGGTGGCGAGGGCGTCGCCCTTGGGTACGCCCTCGCCGCGCAGCAGCTCGATCACCCGGGGGGAGACGAGCACGCGCCCGCTGGCGCGTGCCGTCCGCGTCGTGACGTCCTTCTCCGAGACGTCCACCATCCGGGCCGCTCCGGCCTCGTCGATGTGCGTCAGCCTGCTCTGCGTGTTCATGGGTCCGTGCCGCTCCCGCTCCCGGGCCCCGAGGGGGCCTGTGTGGTGCAACACGCTACCCGCACCTGCCGGGACGGGGGCGCCTGGGGAACGGGTCCGGCGCCCCGTCGGACCTGCGCCTCAGCCGAGCGGGATCACGTCCAGCTCGGTGCCGGGCTCCACGGAGGTGGTGTCCTCCGGTACGACCATCAGCGCGTCGGCATGGGCCAGGCCGGCGATCAGGTGGGAGCCGGTCCCGCCGACCGGGCTGACGGTGCCGCTGTCCGCGTCGTACGCGCCGCGCAGGAACTGGCGGCGGCCGGCCGGGGAGCGGAGCGCCTCGTCCGCCTTCAGGACGGCGCGCACGCTCGGCCGGCTGACGTCCTGCAGGCCCATCAGCGCGCGGATCGCGGGCCGTACGAACAGTTCGAAGGAGACGTACGAGGACACCGGGTTGCCGGGGAGGGCGAGCAGCGGGGTGTGGTCGGGGCCGACGGTGCCGAAGCCCTGCGGCTTGCCCGGCTGCATCGCGAGCTTGCGGAAGTCCATCCGGCCGGCGTCCGGTTCGTCGGGGCCGGTGCCGATCGAGGACAGGGCCTCCTTGACCACGTCGTACGCGCCGACGCTGACGCCGCCGGTGGTGACCAGCAGGTCGGCGCGGACCAGCTGGTCCTCGATGGCGGCCTTCAGGGTCTCGGCGTCGTCGGCGACGGCCCCGACCCGGTAGGCGATGGCTCCGGCGTCCCGGGCGGCGGCGGCCAGCGCGAAGCTGTTCGAGTCGTAGATGGCGCCCGCGGCCAGCGCCTCGCCCGGTTGGACCAGCTCGCTGCCGGTGGACAGGACGACCACCCGCGGGCGCGGCCGGACCCGTACGGTGGCGCGGCCGATGGCGGCCAGCAGCGCGATCTGGGACGGGCCGAGCAGCGTGCCCGTGGCGAGCGCGAGATCGCCGGCCTGGACGTCGCTGCCGCGGGCGCGGACGTGCGCCCGCGCCTCGGCGGGCCGGTGCACGCGGACCTCGCCGCCCGCGCCCTCGGGGGCCGCGCTGGCCGGGGCCATGCCGGCGGCCGCGCCGCCGCCCGTGCCGCCGTCGGTCCACTCGACCGGGACGACGGCCTCCGCGCCGGGGGGCAGCGGCGCCCCGGTCATGATCCGGGCGGCCTGGCCGGGGCCGACGGTGGGCAGCTCGCCGCTGCCCGCCGCGACGTCCCCGATGACCGTGAGCACCGCGGGGAACTCCTCGCTGGCGCCCTGGACGTCGGCCGTGCGGACCGCGTACCCGTCCATCGAGCTGTTGTCGAAGGGCGGGAGGGCGACGGGGACGGTGACGTCCTCGACCAGGACACAGCCCTGGGCATCGAGCAGCTGGAGTTCGATCGGCTCCAGCGGGCGGACGGCGGCGAGTACGTCCGCGAGGTGCTCGTCCACCGACCACAGGCGCTGCCGGCCGGAGGAGGCGCCGGTGTCCCGGGGTGCCTCCGCCGCCGCGTCCGTCGCCTGCGATGCCTCAGGGCTGCTGCTCAAGGTGCTACATCTCCTCCGTGACGTAACGGCGAAGCCAGGTGCGGAACTCCGGGCCCAGGTCCTCACGCTCGCACGCGAGACGGACGATGGCCCGCAGGTAGTCGCCGCGGTCCCCGGTGTCGTAGCGACGGCCCCGGAAGACCACGCCGTGCACCGGGCCGCCCACGGTCTCGTCGGCGGCCAGCTTCTGCAGGCCGTCGGTGAGCTGGATCTCCCCGCCGCGGCCCGGCTCGGTCTCCCGCAGTATGTCGAAGATCGCGGGGTTGAGGACATAGCGTCCGATGACCGCGTAGTTGCTCGGCGCGTCCTCGGGCTCCGGCTTCTCGACGAGGCCCGTGATGCGGACGACGTCCGCGTCGTCCGTGGGCTCGACGGCGGCGCAGCCGTACAGGTGGACGTTGGCCGGGTCGACCTCCATCAGGGCGATGACGCTGCCGCCGGTGCTCGCGTGCACCTCGGCCATCTGGCGCAGCAGCGGGTCGCGCGGGTCGATGAGGTCGTCGCCGAGGAGGACGGCGAAGGGCTCGTTGCCGACGTGCGGCTCGGCGCACAGGACGGCGTGGCCGAGGCCGCGCGGGTCGCCCTGGCGGACGTAGTGCATGGTGGCCAGGTCGCTGGACTCCTGGACCTTCTTCAGGCGGTCGTCGTCGCCCTTCGCGGCGAGCGCCGACTCCAGCTCGTAGTTGCGGTCGAAGTGGTCTTCCAGGGCCCGCTTGTTACGCCCTGTGATCATGAGGACGTCGTCCAGACCGGCCGAGACGGCCTCCTCGACGACGTACTGGATGGCCGGCTTGTCCACGACGGGGAGCATTTCCTTGGGCGTCGCCTTCGTCGCCGGAAGGAAGCGGGTGCCGAGGCCCGCGGCAGGGATGACTGCCTTTTTGATCACGGGGTGCAACTGAGTCATGGGCAGAACCATAGTGGGTGATGCCGTGGCCTCCGTTTGGAAACCGGTAAGTAGATCAACGTTTGATCGTCTTTGAGAGGAAATTCGAGCCGCCCGTGGTCACCACCCCGCCGAACCCCGCCCGCCCGCCGCAGCCGTCCCCGAAGACGCTGCTGCGCCGTGAACTGCTGGCCGCCCGCCGCGCCCTGTCCCCCGAGTCCCTGCGGGCCTCGGCCCGCGCGCTCTCCCGCTCCGCCCTGGCCCTGCCCGAGCTGTCCGACGCCCGGACCGTGGCCGCGTACGTCTCGGTCGGCAGCGAACCGGGCACCCGCGACCTGCTGGACGCGCTGCGCGCCGCCGGCAAGCGGGTGCTGCTGCCCGTCCTGCTGCCCGACAACGACCTCGACTGGGCCGCGTACGAGGGCCCGGGCTCCCTGGCCGAGACCGCCCACGCGGGGAAGATGCCGCTGCTGGAGCCCTCCGGGCCGCGCCTCGGGCCGGGTGCGGTCACCGGCGCCGACACGGTCCTGCTGCCCGGGCTGGCGGTGGACGGGCGCGGGATGCGCCTCGGGCGCGGCGGGGGCTCGTACGACCGGGTCCTCGCGCGCCTGGAGCGCGCCGGGGCGCATCCCGCGCTGGTCGTGCTCCTCTACGACGAAGAGGTGGTCGCGCGGGTCCCGGAGGAACCGCACGACCACCCCGTTCAGGCGGTGGCCACCCCCTCGGGGGTGGTGCGTTTCACGGATTCAGCGTGAGCCGGTACACCGTCGCCTTGTCCACGGCCTCCTTGCCGAAGGGCCAGTCGAGCAGGTCGCCCTTGGCCCACAGCGTGGTCTGGTCCGTGTAGTTGTCGTGGTACGCGTGCCCGGAGGCGCCGGTGAGGTTGATCCAGCGGGACTTGTCCAGGTCGGCCAGGTTCACGACCATCCGCATGGACGGGACCCAGGTGACCCCGTAGCCGCCGGCCGCGTTCCAGCCGGTCGCGTTCACGGTGGCCTCGCCGCCGCCCAGGTTCCACGGGCCGCGGTTGAGCACGAACCGCAGGAAGTCCGGGCCCTCCGTGCCGATGGTCTGGTTCTTCAGCGTCAGCTGGTGCATGCGGCCCCAGCTCCAGGTGGACTGGTCCTTGCCGAGCTTGGCGGTCAGCTCCCAGCGGGCGTCGACCATGGCGCGCGCGAACAGCTCGTCGCGGGTGGTGGTCGCCGGCTTGTTGCGGACGGCGGGCGACTGCCACCAGGCCGACTTCTCGTCCTTGACCAGGCGGCGGACCACCTCGAACCAGCGGTCGCCGCCGTCGGGCTGCGCCGAGTCGGCGTCGCGCGCACCGCATTCGCGGACGGTCTTGGCCAGGTCGTCGGCCGGCCCGCTCGTCGCCTCGCGTACGTTCATGCAGCTGCCCTGGATGCGCAGCTCCTTCGGCAGCTTGTCGCCGAAGGCCAGGCGGAGGATGTTGCTCCAGACCGCGTTGAAGTAGGCGGCCGCGGCCGAGTCCGGCTCCTGCGTGTAGTTCCAGCCGTCCAGCAGCTTCTGGGCGTCGCGGACGTCCGGGTCGGCCATCTCGATCTTGGCCAGGATCGGGGTCAGCAGCGCGGCGATCTCGCTGCTGTTGTCCATCTGCATGGCGCGCATGTCGTCGCTGGAGACCTTGCCGCTGTCCTTGATCTTCGCCTCGATGAGGTCGTTGATCCGCTGGCTGCGGGCGCCGTAGCCCCAGTCGCCGGTCAGCAGGTGCGGGTACTTGCCGGCGCCGGTGCCGTTCTCGACGACGGCCTGGTTCGCGGTGACGATGAAGCCGCGCGCCGGGTTGTAGTCGTACGGCATCTCGTCCTGCGGGATGTAGCCGGCGGCGTCGTCCTTGCCGCTCTTCCAGGCGTACTTCGGGTCCCAGCCCGGGGCGGGCATGCGGCCGTCGCCGGCGCCGCGGACCGGGATGCGGCCCGGGGCCTGGTAGCCGATGTTGCCGTTGGGGCCCTTGTTGTCGGCGTAGATCAGGTTCTGCGAGGGGACCTCGAAGTCGCGGGCGGCGGCCCGGAAGGTCGCGAAGTCCTTGGCCCGGTCGAGCTTGAAGACGGCGTCCATCGACTTGCCCGGGTCCAGGGCGGTCCAGCGCAGGGCCACGGCGTAGCCGTCGCCGCGGTCCGGGGCCGAGCTGGGCACCGGCGCGCGGCCGCCGACCGTGCCGAGCTCGTCGCTGCGGTCGGAGACCAGCGGGCCGTTGTTGGTGGAGCGGATGGTGATCTTCTTGGAGGCGCCGCCGGCGACCTTGATCTCCTCCACGCGGGTCTTGAAGGGGACCACCTTGTTGTCGTAGACGTAGCCCTCGGGCCGCACCTGCTCCAGGTAGAGGTCGGTGACGTCGGCGCCGAGGTTGGTCATGCCCCACGCGATGTCCGCGTTGTGGCCGATGACCACGCCGGGCATGCCGGAGAAGGTGTAGCCGGCGACGTCGTACTGGCACTGGGCAGAGACGGTGCGGCAGTGCAGGCCCATCTGGTACCAGACCGAGGGCAGCTGCGGGGACAGGTGCGGGTCGTTCGCCAGCAGCGGCTTGCCGGTGGTCGTGTACTTGCCCGAGATGACCCAGGAGTTCGAGCCGATGCCGCTGCCGTTGGGGCCGAGGATGGCCGGGACCTGGTCCAGGGTGTTGGCCAGGGCGCTCAGCGAGGTGCGCAGGCCCGCGGTCGCGCCCTGGGCGCTGGCGTCCCCCGCGAGGCCGGACTTCGGGGCGGTGGAGGCCTGGTTGGCGGTGGAGGCGCCCGCGGCGCCGGAGCCCGCACCCGCGCCGGCGCCCGTGGAGCCGGAGCCGGACGTCGAGCCGGAGCCCGCGCCCTTGGCGTTGTCGGAGCCGGCGGCGGCGGTGCCCTGCGGCGTGAACTTGCCGCCCTCGATCTTGCCGCCGTCGACGATCGGCTTGTTCCGGTCGAAGGGGTACGGCGGGTAGAGCTCGTCGATCTGCTGCTGCGAGAGCTTGTTGGTCATCAGCGCGCGGTCGATCTCGTCCTGCATGTTGCCGCGCAGGTCCCAGGCCATGGCCTTGAGCCAGGCCACCGAGTCGACCGGCGTCCACTTCTCGGGCTGGTAGTCGTCGCTGAGCTTGAGGGCCGCGTGCTCGACGGAGAGGTCCTTGCCGGACTTCCCCTTCAGGTACGCGTTGACCCCGTCGGCGTAGGCCTGGAGGTACTTCTTCGTCTCGGCGGAGAGCTTCGACTCGAACTCGGCTTGGGCGACCTGGCGCCAGCCGAGGGTGCGCAGGAACGCGTCGGTCTCGACCTGGCCGTCGCCGAACATCTCCGAGAGCCGCCCGGAGGTCATGTGGCGGCGCACGTCCATCTCCCAGAAGCGGTCCTGGGCGTGGACGAAGCCCTGGGCGCGGAAGAGGTCGTCGTCGTTGTCGGCGTACAGCTGGGGAATGCCGTTGGCGTCGCGCTTCACCTCGACGGTCCCGGTCAGGCCGGGGACCTTCAGGGAGCCGGTGGTCTGCGGGAAGGAGGCCCGGACGGTGTCCAGGCCCCAGTACGTCCCGTACCCGAAGCCCGACACGAGCGCCAGGACCAGAACGAGCACGAGCAGGCGGGCGCGTCGCCCCTTCTTCTTGACGGAAGGGGCGGTTTCTTTCTCGGGCATCGCTGTCCTTAGAGGGGCAGGGTGGTCCTGGCAGTACTGGAAGCAACCATAGGCGCAGGACCGCTCCCGTTGATCCGCCAGGGGTCGAGGTCCTCAGGACAAGGGCGAACCGGCGTTTCACAATGTGACTATCGCGTAAAGGAAGCGTCAAATATTAGGTAAGGTAACGAACTACTCGTCGATCCGATCGCCAGGGGGACCGATCCGCCAGGCGTGTTGAGGAGGGCCGCCCACTGACCGTCCACACGCTCAACGAACTTCTGCTGGTCTGCTCGCTCGTCCTGCTCGTCGCCGTCGCGGCGGTGCGCCTCTCCTCGCGCAGCGGCCTGCCCAGCCTGCTCATCTACCTCGGCATAGGCATCGCGATAGGCCGGGACGGCATAGGCCACGTCGTGTTCAGCAATGCCGCGCTGACGCAGGTCATCGGGTACGCGGCCCTGGTGGTGATCCTCGCCGAGGGCGGCCTGGGCACGAAGTGGAAGCAGATCAGGCCGGCGCTGCCGGCCGCGGCGGCCCTGTCGCTCGTCGGCGTGGCGATCAGCGTGGGCGTGACGGCGGCGGGCGCGTACTACCTGGTGGGGCTGGACTGGCGACAGTCCCTGCTGATCGGCGCGGTCGTCTCGTCGACCGACGCGGCGGCCGTCTTCTCCGTCCTGCGCAAGATCCCGCTGCCCGCCCGGGTCACGGGCGTGCTGGAGGCCGAGTCCGGCTTCAACGACGCCCCCGTCGTCATCCTCGTCGTCGCGTTCTCGACCATCGGCCCGATCGAGTCCTGGTACCTCCTGATCGGCAAGATCGCGCTGGAGCTCGCGATCGGCGCCGCGACCGGCCTCGCCGTGGGCTTCCTGGGGGCGTACGGCCTGCGGCACGTGGCCCTGCCCGCCTCGGGCCTCTACCCCATCGCCGTCATGGCCATCGCCGTGACCGCGTACGCGGCCGGCGCGCTGGCGCACGGCTCCGGCTTCCTCGCGGTGTACCTCGCCTCCGTGGTGCTCGGGAACGCGAAGCTCCCGCACTGGCCGGCGACCCGCGGGTTCGCGGACGGGCTCGGCTGGATCGCCCAGATCGGCATGTTCGTCCTGCTCGGCCTGCTGGTCACCCCGCACGACCTGGCCGAGGACTTCTGGCCGGCGGTGGTCATCGGGCTGGTGCTGACCATGGTGGCGCGGCCGCTGTCGGTGTTCGTCAGCCTGGTGCCGTTCCGGATCTCGGCGGCGGAGAAGACGCTGATGGCGTGGGCGGGCCTGCGCGGCGCCGTCCCCATCATCCTCGCGACCATCCCGATGGTGACCGGGATCGAGGGCAGCGACCACATCTTCAACATCGTCTTCGTGCTGGTCGTCGTCTACACGCTGGTACAGGGGCCGACGCTGCCCTGGCTGGCGCGCAAGCTCAACCTCGGCCGGTCCGACGAGGCGGCCGCCGACCTGGGGATCGAGTCGGCCCCGCTGGAGAAGCTGCGCGGGCACCTGCTGTCCTTCGCCGTCCCCGAGGCCTCGCGGATGCACGGCGTCGAGGTGAGCGAGCTGCGGTTGCCGCCCGGGGCCTCGGTGACGCTGGTGGTCCGGGACGGCAAGAGCTTCGTACCGCTGCCGGCGACCGTGCTGCGGCGCGGGGACGAGCTGCTGGTGGTGGCCACCGACCCGGTACGGGACGCGGCGGAGGCGCGGCTGCGGGCGGTGGCCCGGGGCGGGAAGCTGGCCGGATGGCTGGGAACGGGGAACGGGACGCCGCCCCGCTGACCGGATTCCTCGGTCGAGGGCCGGTGCGAACCGTCAATCCCATGGCTCTCACCGGCCTCAAACATTAGAGCGTCGCTCTAATGCGCACGTTTTCCATGGAAACTGCGGCCCTTTACCCCGGTTCGAGGGGTTCTGGAGGGGCGAACATCCAGTTAATCGCAGGCGAAGTCACATCTTGTCGGCGGAATCACAGGGCGTGATAGCACACCTGCCTGTACGATAAAGGCACACCATATCGAACCAACTCTGCCTGACGCAGAGCTGGCGCGACCGCAAAGCGGCCGTGGCTCCCTCACGCAGTGGGCGCCCAGGTATCACTCGGTTCTGCGCAAGAGGACAGCTCTCGGGGTTCCCGCGTACGGGTGCGGCCGCTCACCAGCGAAACACCTCCGCAAGCCGGGATCTCTACCAGGCAGCGGAAAGGCCAGGCCGTGACATCCGCGGTCACGACCGACACGTCCGCCCGGCCCGGATACGGAGCGCTGCTGCGCACCCCCGGCGCCCTGGGCTTCGTCCTCCCGGGATTCGCCGCCCGCCTCCCCTTCGGCATGCTGACCATCAGCATCCTGCTCCTGGTCCAGCACACCACCGGCTCCTACGCCTCCGCCGGCATCGTCTCCGCCGTCACCGGCATCTCCATGGCGCTGTCCGCGCCGGTCATGGGCAAGTTCACCGACCGCCGCGGCCAGAGCGCCGTCCTCGTCCCGGTCGTCCTCGCGCACGCCGCCGCCGTCGCCGTCCTGGTGACGCTGGCCCTGGTGGACGCCCCGCTGTGGGCGCTCGCCCTCTCCGCCGTCCCGACCGGCGCCTCGGTCCCGCAGGTCGGCCCGATGGTCCGGGCCCGCTGGACCGCCCGCCTGGAGGGCTCCCCGCTGCTGCCGACCGCGGCCGCCTTCGAGTCCGTCACCGACGAGTTCACCTTCGTCGTCGGCCCCGTGCTCGCCACCGCGCTGTGCACCGGCGTCCACCCCGCCGCCGGCCTGACCACCGAGGCCGCGCTGACGCTGATCGGCGGCCTGGTGTTCGCCGCCCGCCGCTCCACCCAGCCCACGGTCCTCGCGGCCGCGGCGACCGGCGAGAAGCACGCCTCCGCCCTGTCCTACGCCGGCCTGCGCGTCCTGATCGCGGCCTTCCTCGGGATCGGCGCCGTCTTCGGCGGCATGCAGGTCTCGCTGGCGGCCTTCTCGAACGAGATCGGCAACCCCGGCGCGAACGGCCTGCTGTACGGCGTCTTCGCGGCCGGCAACATGACCGCGGGCATCGCCTGCGGCGCCATCGCCTGGAAGATCGGCCCGCGCCGCCGGCTGCTGCTCGGCTACGCCGGCCTGACCGTCACCGCCTCCGTCCTGTGGACCGCCCACTCGGCCGTCCTGCTGGGCGGCCTCGGCCTGCTCGTCGGCCTGTGCATCGCCCCGGCCCTGATCACCGGCTACACGATGGTGGAGTCGCTGGTACCGGCCCACACCCGGACCGAGGCCTTCACCTGGCTGACCGGCGCCGTCGCCTTCGGGCAGGCCGTGGCCGTCATCGCGGCCGGCCGCCTGACCGACGCGCACGGGTCCTCGTACGGCTTCCTCGTGCCGATGGCGGGCACCGTCCTGGCGCTGGCCACGCTGCTCGCACTGCGGTCGAAGCTGGCACCCAAGGCCCCGAGCCGGATCATCAACTCGTCCGCTCCCGCCGACGAGCGTGGGATGGGTCACCGAGTGCCGGTGACGGTGGACTGATCCGCCGGAATACGTCACCATGGAACATCGTTAGCACTCATCGAGTCAGAGTGCCAGGAGGAAATTCGTGCCGACCTACCAGTACCAGTGCACCGAGTGCGGTGAGGGCCTCGAGGCCGTGCAGAAGTTCACGGATGACGCTCTGACCGAGTGCCCGAACTGCCACGGACGCCTGAAGAAGGTGTTCTCCGCGGTCGGCATCGTCTTCAAGGGTTCCGGCTTCTACCGGAACGACAGCCGCGGCGCCTCGTCGAGCAGCACCCCTGCCTCGAAGCCGGCTTCGACGTCGAGCACCACCTCGACGGCCTCCTCTGCGCCGGCCGCGTCGTCCGCCCCGTCCGCGGGCGGCTCCACCTCGGCCGCCTGACCGAGCCGCATCGTCGCCAGGCCCCGCCGCCCCTTCGGGCAGCGGGGCCTCGCGCATGCCCCGGTTAGGGTGACGGCATGGCTAACGCAGAGATCGGTGTCATCGGCGGCTCGGGCTTCTACTCCTTCCTGGAGGA
The DNA here is from genome assembly GCF_055564695.1 of Streptomyces sp. NPDC029014. Lineage (NCBI taxonomy): Bacteria > Bacillati > Actinomycetota > Actinomycetes > Kitasatosporales > Streptomycetaceae > Streptomyces > Streptomyces sp. NPDC029014. The sequence continues at coordinate 32,374 of NZ_JBVHVT010000015.1, read as the reverse complement.
CGTCTCCGAGGTCCGGGTGGACACCCCGTACGGGCCCCCCAGCGACTCCCTCTTCCTCGGCGAACTGGCCGGGCGGCAGGTCGCCTTCCTGCCCCGCCACGGCCGGGGCCACAAGGTCCCGCCCAACAAGATCAACTATCGGGCCAACCTGTGGGCGCTGCGCTCGATGGGCGTGCGCCAGGTGCTCGGGCCCTGTGCGGTCGGCGGGCTGCGCGCCGAGTACGGTCCGGGGACGCTGCTCGTCCCCGACCAGCTCGTCGACCGTACGAAGTCCCGCACCCAGACCTTCTTCGACGGGGAGCCGCTGCCGGACGGGACCGTTCCGAACGTCGTGCACACCACCTTCGCCGACCCGTACTGCCCGGTGGGCCGTTCGGTGGCGCTGGCCGCGGCCCGCGGCCGCGGCTGGGAGCCGGTCGACGGCGGCACCATGGTCGTGATCGAGGGCCCCCGCTTCTCCACCCGGGCCGAATCGCAGTGGCACGCGGCCATGGGCTGGTCGGTCGTCGGCATGACGGGCCACCCCGAGGCCGTCCTCGCCCGGGAGCTGGGCCTCTGCTACACCTCGATGGCCCTGGTCACCGACCTGGACGCGGGCGCGGAGACCGGCGAGGGCGTCTCCCACACCGAGGTCCTGAGGGTGTTCGGGGAGAACGTCGGCCGGCTGCGCGAGGTCCTCTTCGACGCCGTGGCGGCGCTGCCGGCCACGGACTCCCGCGACTGCCTGTGCACGCACGCCCACGACGGCTGGGACCTGGGTATCGAGCTGCCGTAGGAAGGCCCGGGGCGGGGTGCCGTGAGGGCGGTCCGCCCTCGGCGACGCCACCCGCAGGACGACGCGGCCGCCTCGCCCGGTGCGAGGGGGCCGCGCCACGTCCGGGTGATGCGGTTGTCCACAGGCTGGGGACGGTCCACAGGCGGGAGCGGGATCGGGCGGGGCGGCGGATCGTGGGGGAGTCCGGACGCCCGTCCGGACACCGGACCACACGCGAACCGGCGGTGCCGTCATGTCCAGGACCTCGCAGACCCCGTCCTTCCCCTCCTCCTCTTCGACCCCCTCCCTCTCCCCCGTTTCCGTCCCCGGTTTCGTCCCCGGTGTCGTCCCCTCTGCTCCTCCGTGCCCGCCGGCGCACACGGTCCCGGCCTTTCCGCCGCTGCGGGTCGGGCGGGGCGGGGACCGGCTGCGGCGGGCGCTGCGGCGCCGGCGGCGGGCGGCCTCGGCCGCGCTGGCCGTCGCGGCGGCCGCGCTCGCGGTGGCGGGCGGCCCCCAGGCCCAGGCGACCCGGGGCGCCGGGCCGCCCGCGAAGGAACCACCACCGCCACCGCCCGTACGGATGGTCTCCGCGCCGGTGCGGATCGCGGACGCGGCGACGGTGCGGCTGCTGCGGCCCGGTGACCGGGTGGACGTGGTCGCGGCGGAGCGGGCCGGGCCGCCACGGGTGGTGGCCGAGGGGGCCCGGGTGGCAGGCGTGCCCGATCCGGAAAAGGGCGGCGCGGACACCGGGGCCGGAGGGGCGCTGGTGGTGCTGTCCGTGCCCCGGGACACCGCTCGGGCGCTGGTCGGGGCGGGTGCGGCGGCGCGGCTGGCGGTGACGCTGTGCTGATCAGGAATCGGACGCGCGTACCGGCTGGTGACCGCGGTCCGGACCCGGACTGGACACGCCGGGCCCCGACTGCCGTAGTTTTCGGAACCGTTGGCTCCATTCCAGACGGATTCGAAGAGAGGCTCAGCAGTGAGCGAGAAGAAGGAGAGCGTCCTGGCGGGCTTCAAGGCCTTCCTGATGCGCGGCAACGTGGTCGACCTGGCGGTCGCGGTGGTCATCGGCGCCGCGTTCACGAACATCGTGAACTCGGTCGTGAAGGGGATCATCAGCCCGATCGTCGGCGCCGTCGGCACCAAGAGCCTGGACGGCTACAGCTCCTGCCTGAAGGGCCCCTGCGGCGTGGACGCGAAGGGGGAGGCCATCGGCGTCAACATCCTGTGGGGCTCGGTGCTGAACGCCGCGCTGACCTTCCTGATCACGGCCGCGGTCGTGTACTTCCTGATGGTGCTGCCGATGGCGAAGTACCTGGCCAAGGTCGAGGACCGGCGCAAGGCCCGGGAGGGCGCCAAGGAGACCATCGAGGTCACGGAGCTGGTGGTCCTCAAGGAGATCCGGGACGAGCTCGTCGCGCAGCGCGGCCGGACGCCCGGCTACGGCAACGGGTACGGCAACGGCGGTCCCGCGGCGCCGGGCTCCCAGCACCACCAGTACTAGCAGTACCGGCCGGACCGCCGGCGGCGGGCGGTCAGAGGTGGTGGGGCGGCTTCTCGTCGAGGAAGCGGGCCAGGTCGGCGCTGCTCCCGGCGGCGGGGGCCCGGTCGCCCCACCCGTGGTCGGTGTCGTCCCGGGACTGCTGGTCCAGCGGGTCGTCGAAGACGAGCCGCGGCCGGGGCTTCCGCGGGGCCGCGGATCCGGTCCGGGACTCCGTCGGGGATTCTGCCCCGGCCGGGGCCGCCGGTGCGGCGTTCGCGGACTGCGGGTCGGAAGCGGGGACGGTGCTCATGCCCCCCAGGGTACGGCCGCCCGCGCCGCCGCCCCCGCCCGGCCGGGGCGGCCCCGGCACCGGGATACGGGGTCAGCGGTCCTCGGGGTCCAGCCGCCACAGGCCGAGGACGACGAGGAAGGACAGGGCGAGGAAGCCCGCCCCCCACCAGGCGGTGGCGGTGTTGCCCCGCATCCACGCGTCGACGGTCACCGTCAGCCCCCAGAGCTGTCCGGTGACGACCGTCAGGGCCAGGACCACACGGGCGGACAGTTTCGAGGAGCGCTCCGGCTCCTGTTCGGTGCCGGCCCCCGGGCCGGGCCCGGTGTGCCGGATCCGCGGGTCGCCGTAACCGCTGGTGGGGCGGATCTGCGGGTACCGCTCCCGCACCGGCCGGTTCAGCCGGGGTTGCGCGCTGCCGGGGTGGTACTCCGGGCCGGGTGGCGGTGTGGGTGGTGGTGCGTCGCTCATGTCCGCCGCCGCTCGGTGGTGCCGGCCGCGCCGGGGCAGCCCAGTCTGCGGGCCAGCGGGTCCTGCGGGTCACCGATCTGCCGGCACAGGGCGGCCTTGCCGGGCTCCCCCGACCGGGCGGTCGCGAGGGCCCAGATGCTCCCGTCGGGGTCCTCGGCCAGGAAGACCCTGGGGAGCGGGCGGGGCGGCGGTCCCGCGGTCACCTCGCCGGTGCGGGGGTCGAAGACGCCCTCGTGGCAGGGGCAGTACAGCTGCCCGTCGGCGCCGCGGTCGGCGCGCCACAGCACCGCGCAGGCCAGGTGCGTGCAGACGGCGGAGTAGCCGACGAGGGAGCCGTCGGGCAGGCGCACGGCGAGCGCGGGGTCCTCGTCCCCGGGGAAGCGGAAGGCCACGGACTGGCCCGGGGCCAGCCGGTCGGCGACCTTCTTGGGCCGGGGCATGGCGTGGGTGTCGCCGTGCCGGTGCAGGATGCCGGCGGCGACGCCGACTCCGCCGAGGGCGAGGCCTCCGGAGACGGTGGCCACGATCCGCAGGTAGTCGCGGCGGTTGGTGAGGGAGTCGGCCCTGATCCGGTCGCGGAGCCCGGGGGCGGCGTCCGGGTCGGCTTCGGGGGAGGCGGCGGGCGGTTCGGTCAGACTCATCGGACGTCGACTCCGTTGATCTCCACGACGGGCAGTCCGCCGGGTACGGGCCCTCGCGCCCGGTCGGCGGGGACGACCGTCGCCACGCCGGTGGCCACCACCGCGTCCCCGAAGGCGAAGGTGTCGGCGACCTCCACGCCGGGGCGTTCGGCCCGTAGCTCTTCGAGGGTGCCGTAGAAGAGGGCGCCGGTCGGGCAGACGGTGGCGCACATCGGGGCGAGCCCGTAGGAGGTGCGGTCGTAGCAGAGGTTGCACTTCATCTGGAGCTTCGCCGCGAGGTCGATCTTCGGGACGCCGAAGGGGCAGGCGTTGACGCAGTTGGCGCAGCCGATGCAGCGGCTGGGGTCGGCCTGCTGGACCACGCCGTCGGCGGTCACCGGGATCGCGTCGGCGGGGCAGACCTCGGCGCAGGGCGCGACGGGGTCCTCGCAGTGCATGCAGACGGTCGGGAGGGAGGCGACGGACGTGCCGGGTTCGGTGTAGTCCAGGTGGATCATCGACGTGCCGCGGTGCGAGTCGCATTCGCGGCAGGCCGAGACGCAGGCCTGGCAGCCGATGCAGCGGCCGGGGTCGATGAAGATCGTGCGGCCCATCATGGCGTCGGTCGGCTCCTCTCCGCCGTTCCGCGGCCCTGCGGCGCGGTGGGCGGCAGCGGGTCGGTGCGGGCGGTCCGGGTCTCGGCCGGGGTCTCCCGGCTGCCGGGGGCGGCGGGGGGTGCGGGGGCCTCGTCGACGCGTTCGGCGGCCTCCACGCGGGCGGCGCACACCTTGTACTGGGGGATCTTCGAGCGGGGGTCGAGGGCGTCGATCGTGAGGACGTTCGCGGCCGTCGGGGCGGGCCAGTGGTAGGGGACGAACACGGTGTCGGGGCGGATGGCCTCGGTGACCAGGGCGGGGAAGACGGCGCTGGCGCGGCGGGTGACCACGCGGACCGGGTCGCCGTTGCGGAAGCCGTGCGAGGGGTGGACCTCCACCCAGGGGCGCGGGGTCTGCTCGACGAGGGCGTCCAGGCGGCGGGTCTGGTTGCCGGAGAGGTAGTGGGCGACGGTGCGGCCGGTGGTGAGGGAGAGGGGGTACTCCCCGGTGCAGGGGTCCAGGGGCGGATGCCATTCGACGGCCTGGAGGTGGATCTTGCCGTCGGAGTGGTGGGTCCGACCGTCCTCGAACAGGCGGGGCGTGCCGGGGTGTTCGGTGGAGGGGCAGGGCCAGGCGATCCCGCCGGTCCGTTCCAGGCGCTCGTAGGTGATGCCGTAGTAGTCGTTGACGGTGCCGGCGGAGGCGACCCGTAGTTCCTCGAAGACCTCGCGGGAGCCGCGGAAGTCGAAGTGGTGGCCGGCGCCGAGCCGCTCGGCGAGCTCGCACAGGACCCAGGTGTCGGTGCGCACCCCGGGGGGCGGTTCCTGAGCCTTGTTGTGCTTGACGACCCGGGCCTCGGCGTTGGCCATCACGCCCTCGTCCTCGGCCCAGGTGGTGACGGGGAGGACGACGTGGGCGTTGGCCGCGGTCTCGGAGAGGAAGAAGTCGAGCTGGGCGTGGAACTCGGTGGCGTCGTAGCCCTCCTTGACCACGGCGTGGTGGGGGAGGGAGACGAAGGGGTTGTTGCAGACGCCGATCAGGCCGCGGATCTCGCGGCGCTGCATCTGCCAGACCATTTCCATCATGGAGGTGCCGGCGCCGGGGAGTTCGGACTCCTCGATGCCCCAGATCCGGCAGATCTGGCGGCGGTGCTCCGGGTCGGCGATCGAGCGGCCGCCGGGCAGGAGGTCGGACTTCTGGCCGTGTTCCCGGCCGCCCTGGCCGTTGCCCTGGCCGGTGAGGGTGCCGTAGCCGGCGCCTGGCCGGCCGATGTTGCCGGTGGCGACGCACAGGTTGATGACGGAGAGGCAGTTCTCGACGCCCTGGGAGTGGTGCTCGATGCCGCGGGCGTGCCAGGCCATGGCCTTGTCCGCACCGGCGAAGGTGCGGGCGACCTGCACGATCTGCTCGGCGGGGATGCCGCAGACGGCGGCGGCGCGGGAGGGCGGGCAGTCCCGCACCGCGTCCAGGACCTCGTCCCAGCCGGTGGCGTGGGCGGCGAGGTAGGCCTCGTCGGCCAGGCCCTCGGCGGTGATCACGTGCAGGAGGGCGTTGAAGAAGGCGGCGTCGGTGCCGGGTCTGAGGGCGACGTGGATGTCGGCGGTCCGGGCGACGGCCGTCTCCCGCGGGTCGACGACGATCAGGGTGGCGCCGCGGTCCCGGGCGCCCCACAGGTACTGGGTCAGCACGGGGAAGCACTCGCCGACGTTCGCCCCGGCGATGAGCAGGCAGTCGGTGAGGAGGATGTCGGAGAAGGGGTTGCCGGCGCGGTCGATGCCGAAGGCCAGCTTGTTGGCGCCCGCGGCGCTGACCATGCACAGCCGGCCGTTGTAGTCGACGTGCTTCGTCTTCAGGGCGACCCGGGCGAACTTGCCGACGAGGTAGGTCTTCTCGGTGAAGAGGCTGGCGCCGCCGAGCATCCCGAAGGCGTCGTTGCCGTACCGGTCCTGGATGCGGCGGACCTCGGCGGCGGTGAAGTCGAGCGCCTCGTCCCAGGAGGCCTCCCGGAACTCCTCGTTCCTGGAGCGGCGCAGCAGCGGCGCGGTGAGCCGGTCGGGGTGGTTGACCTGCTGGTAGGCGTTGATGCCCTTGGGGCACAGGCGCATCCGGTTGATGTCGTGGTTGCGCGGCTCGACGCCGAAGACCTTGCCGCCGCGGTCCACGCGCAGGTACATGCCGCACTGCACGCCGCAGAAGCAGCAGTGGGTGGGGACGAGGGTCTCGCCGTCGCGGTCGGCGCGCCACCGGTCGGCGGGGATGCCGCCCGCGTCGCGGAGGGCACGGGTGCCGGGAGGGGCGATCGACGGGTCGATCGCGGTCATCTGAAGCCCTTCTTGACGTGCGTGAGGTAGGCGCCGCCGCGCAGCACCCGTTTGCAGCGCGGGCAGTACTCGGCGAAGGCGTCGAAGCCGAGGCCGAGGTCCTGCATGGTGCCGCGCAGGTTCTCCACGTACGGGGCGGTGTCGACGGGCTCGCCGCAGCGCCTGCACGCGAAGACCAGGTCGTCCTGCCGGGCCGTGTACTTGAACAGCTGCATGCCGACGGCGGCGGGCCGCTGGACGATGTGGAAGAACTTCCCGAACGGGATGTAGACAAGGGTGAAGACCACCGCCGCCATGTGCAGCAGGGCCAGCGCCTGGTAGCCGCCGCCGTGCAGGAAGAGCGCCGAGAAGGTCAGCAGCAGCCCGGTCACCGCGATCACGATCAGGCAGATCAGCGGCAGCAGGTCCTGGGCGAAGCGCTGGCCGGTGGTGGCGCCGCGGTCCTTGGTGCGCCGCCACAGGAAGTAGCAGGCGCCGGGGATGACGAGCAGGGCGGCGAGGTCCAGTCCGTGGAACATCAGCCAGCCGGCGACGCCCAGCGCGTCGAAGCCGAGGACCTCGAAGCCCCAGATCCGCATCTCGTAGCCGGGGCCCGAGCCGGTGGCGGCGGTGAAGGTGAACCAGCCCCAGGTCAGCGGGAAGGTGATCAGCGCGGCCAGCACGCAGCCCCAGAAGACCAGCTGGTGGGCGACCCAGCGGGCGCGGGAGCGGGCGCCGAGGAACTTCTGGAGGCCGAGGTAGGTGGCGGCCATCCGCGGCACCGCGGTCGGGGCCCGTCTGAAGTTGGCGTACGAGAAGAAGCTGCCGAGGCCCTTGCGGAACAGGCGCCGGGCTCCGGGCGCGGAGACCCACACCGTGTACCGGTAGGCGACGCCGAAGGCGAGGAAGACGGTGGCGACGGCGTACGGGAGCAGGGCCGAGTCGAAGTCGCGCAGGAGCCGGCTGCCCAGCACGATCGCGGCGACGAGCAGCAGCGAGACAGCCGTACCGGCCAGGGCGGCCCGCGCGGCGACGGACGGCCCCGCCGGTGGGAGGGCCGCCGGTGGGAGGGCCGCGTACGCCCCGGGGGGAGGCGCGGGCGGGGCGGGGCCGCCCGCGGGCGGGGGCGGCGCGGGGCCGCGTACGTCTGAGGGCTCGGGCTCGGGCACAGCACCACGCTAGGCGTTTCATCCCGTTCAAGCCCGCTTTGATGGGGTCGTAGCGGGGCCGTACAGGTGAAGGCGTACCCTTCCGGCCGCCGCCAAGGCCCTGCGGGCCGACCCCGGGCTGCTGTGCTGGGCGGTATGACGTACGTACCGATGACGGCCCGCGACCGGGACGAGGGCCACCGGTCCGCCACCGCGCTGGAGCTCTTCTTCGACCTGTGCTTCGTCGTGGCGGTGGCGCAGGCCGGCCGCCAGCTGGTCCACGCGCTCGCCGAGGGCCACGTCGGCGCCGGGGTGAGCGGCTACTTCTACGTGTTCTTCGGCGTGTGGTGGGCGTGGATGAACTTCACCTGGTTCGCCTCCGCCTACGACGTCGACGACGTCCCGTACCGGATCGCGACGCTCGTGCAGATCGCCGGCGTGCTGGTCTACTCGGCCGGGATCCCGGAGGCCTTCAACGCCAGCGACTGGACCGTCGCCGTCATCGGGTACGTGGTGATGCGCCTGGCGCTGACCGCGCAGTGGCTGCGCGCCGCGGCCGGGGAGAGCGGCCCGGCCCGTGGCTGCGCGCTCAGGTACGCGACCGGGCTGGTGGTCTGCCAGGTGGGCTGGGTGGCGCTGCTCTGGGCGCCCGCGGCGAGCAGGAGGTGGCTGTTCCTCGTCCTCGTCATGGCGGAGCTGCTGGTGCCGGTCGTCGCGGAGCGCCACCACCAGACGCCCTGGCATCCGCACCACATCGCCGAGCGCTACGGCCTGTTCACCATCATCGTGCTCGGCGAGACCATCGCCGCCAGCACGGTCGCGGTGCAGTCGGCGATCGCCGAGCACGAGGCGCTGGACGTGCTCCTGCCGATCGCGGGCGGAGGCCTGCTGCTGGTGTTCTCGGCATGGTGGATCTACTTCGCCGCCCCCGTCCACGACCGGCTGCGCAGCAACCGGGAGGCCATTCCCTGGGGCTACGGGCACTACGTGATCTTCTCTTCGGCCGCCGCGATCGGTGCGGGCATCGAGGTGGCGATCGAGTACACCGTCGGCAAGGCGCACGTCTCACAACTGGCGGCCAACCTGGCGGTGGCGGTGCCGATGGCGGTGTACCTCGCCTTCGTCTGGCTGCTGCACTCCCGCCACTTCAAGCACGGCATGGTCCAGCAGCTGCTGCTGCCGGTGTCGGCAGCGGCGGTCCTTGCCTGCGCCTGGACGGGGCCGTACGCGGTGCTGTGGGCGGGGCTGGTGGCCGCGGCCACGGTGGCGGCGGGCGTGACCTTGGCGGAGCGGGAGCGTTCTGGTGCGTGAGGAGCGCGGGCGGCAGCGGCCGCGGCCAACGCGCCGGCAGAAAGAAGAAGAAACGATGAAGGTCCCGGTACAGCGGTACGGGCAGGCCGACCCGGCGGTGGCGGGGTACGGGGAGCTCGCCGACCCGGCGTTCTGGCAGCAGCCCCCGGCCGCGCGGCTCGCGGCGTTCGCCCGGCTCCGGGCGCTGGACGCCCCGGTGTTCGTGCCCGAGGGCAGGGGGCGGGGCCACTGGGCCCTGGTCCGGCACGCGGACGTGCAGGAGGCGAGCCGGCTGCCGAAGGTGTTCGCGAGCGCGCCGGGGGTGACCACGCCCGAGCCGGCGCGGTGGGTGCGGGCCCTGTTCGGGGACTCGATGGTCAACCTGGACGGCGCCGACCACGCCCAGCTCCGCAAGATCGTGCAGCGGGCGTTCACGCCGCGGCTGCTGGCGGCGGCGGAGGCGGACATCCACGCGGTGGCCGCCCGGATCGTCGACGACGTGCTGACCGACCGGCCCGACGAGTTCGTCTCGGCCGTGGCCTCCCGGCTGCCCCTGGAGGTCATCTGCAACATGATGGGCATCCCGGAGCGCCACCGGGCGGAGATCGCCGACCGCGTCAACCACGCCTCGGAGAACATCGGTGTCGAACGGGGCCTGACGGCACGGCTGCGGATGCCCGGGCGGGGCCTGCGCGCCCTGGCCCGGATGCAGCGGATGGTCGCGGGGATCGGCCGGGAGCGCCGCAGGAACCCCTCCGACGACCTGATCTCGGCGCTGGTCCGCGCGGACGTGGACGGGCAGGCGCTCGGGGCGCGCCAACTGGGGGCGTTCTTCTCGCTGCTGATGGTCGCGGGCGTGGAGACCACCCGCAACGCGATCACCCACGGCCTGTCCCTGCTGACCGACCACCCGGACCAGCGGGACCTGCTGCTGGAGGACTTCGAGGAGCACGCGGACGGGGCGGTGGACGAGATGATCCGGCACTCGACGCCGATCATCCAGTTCCGCCGGACGGTGGTGGCCGAACACGCCCTGCGCGGGCACCGCTTCGTGCCGGGCGACAAGGTCGTGCTCTACTACGCCTCCGCCAACCGCGACGAGGCGGTCTTCCCCGACCCCGACGCCTTCGACATCACCCGCTCCCCCAACCCGCACCTGGGCTTCGGCGGCGGCGGGCCGCACTTCTGCCTGGGCGCGCACCTGGCCCGGGTGGAGATGAAGGCCTTGTTCCGCGAGTTGCTGACCCGGCCGGTCGGGCTGCGCGCGGTGGGCCTGCCGGACCTGGCGGGGTCGAACTTCGACAACCGTGTCCGCTCGCTCCGGTTCGCCTTCGAGTCGCCGCGGCAGTAGCCCCACGGCGGGCGCGGGCCGCCTGGCCTGCGCCCGCCGACGCGGCCGCGGACGCGCGGAACCGGCCGCCGGGCGGGCTGGGGGCCCGGCGGCCGGAGCGTGCGCCGACTGCCGCCGGCCGCCGCCGGCACCGTGAGGTGCCGACGCGGCTCCTACTGCAGGCGCCGCACGGCGAGGAGGCAGTGCGCGCAGGTCGCGAGCACCTCCTCGTCGCCGGCGAACGCCTGGAGCGTTTCGGCGTCGACCGGGCGGCCCGGGACGGCCTCGGGCCAGGGGCGCGTGGCGAACAGGAAGTACGCGTGGCCGCTCTCGTTCGCCGCCTCGACCCACTCGTCCGGGACGGTGCAGGTGGCGTTCAGTCCGGGCAGGGTCAGCGCGACCTGGTTGTCGGCCAGGACGATCTGCACGGGGAATCCCGCCGGGTCCTTCCGCCCGTCCTCGACCTTGTCCCCGATGGACAGCTTGTTCTCCGCCAGCAGCGCCCGCGCGGCCTCCTCGGCGGCCTGCGGGCCGTGCGGGCCGTCGCCCAGCGAGTAGGCGAGGAGGTACGGCATGTCGTGGCCCTCGGCGGGGTCGCCGATCCAGGCGAGCACCGAGAGGGTACCGAGCCGGACCCGGTCGATTTCGGCTTGAGTTGAAGTCATGCGCCGCACCCTAGTGGCCTTCACACCGGGCCCTTCACGGCCTTTCACCCGTGCGGGCTACACCGCCCAGAATCCTTCTCCGGAATTCGACTGGACGTTCGCATCCTGGTACTGGAGCCGAACAATGCGCGTATTTTCCGGAATTTCGAACACGACCCACCCGTCCGCCTGTTCCCCGACGGCGAGCGAATCGAATACGAGGGGTTTTCCGGTGGTCAGTTCACCCGTCCGCACGACCGGGTGGCGCTTCCCCGCGCTGTCGTACGCCCACATGCGTCCGAGAGCCCCGTACGAGGCCCCGCCGACGTTGACGAACGACATCGAGGCGGCCACCCAGCGCTTCCCCGCGGGCGGGGCGAAGTTCTTCTCCACGCTGACCGCGGGGTCGACGTACGCGTTGAGCACCGCTTGGAGGTGCCGGCCGACCTGACGGCCGTGCACCCGGACGGGGTCGCCCACGTGGGCGTCCTTCGTGGCAGGGGCGCCCTCGGCGCCCGGCGCGGCGTCGTCCACCGGGACGGCGGGCGCTGCGGCAGGGGCGAGGGCGCCCCCGTCGGAGGGTGCGGAACAGGCCGTGGCCCCGAACAGGAGGAACGGCAGGAGAGCAGCGGCGAGGGCGGAAGCGGCGGCGGGAGCGGACTGGCGCATGCGCGATCCCTTCGGGGACCTTCGAGGGGGTTTTCCGGCCAGTCTCACGCGCCCGAGCGGGGAATTGCACACACCGACACGGGTGTACGGAGCGAGATGCCGCCCATCTGCCAGCACAATGCGTTCCGACGGAATTCCGACATCGGCATCCACCTGGAGGAAGAATGCGCACGTCCGGCAGCCGCATCACCCTGGCAGCCTTCTCCGCCCTGGCCGCGGCCACGGTATTCACCGCCCCGGCCGCGGCCACCGTATTCAATCAGGCTATTTCCGTACAGTCCGAAGCCCACATCGACGGGGACGGCACGATCACCCTTTCCGGCACCTACCGCTGCGAGCAGCCGTCACCCGACGGGACCATCCAGATCAAGGCCGCGCTCGTCCAGGACGGCGTCCACCTCGGCATCGGCGCCGGCGGGGCCGTCTGCGACGGCAAGGACCACGACTGGCACGCGCACGCCACGCTCGCCTACACCCCGCAGGTGCACGCCGGCCCCGCCAGGGCCACGGCGGAACTCCAGGAGATCCACCTCTCCGGCCTCATGCCCTCGTCGCTCGACACGGTGGCGGCGGACGAGAAGGTCGTCGAGGTCGTCGACCACCGCTGAGCCGTGGCGGCAGGGCGCCGGCCGCGCTACCGGCAGGACGGCGCCACCCCCGTCATCGACATGAACGCCACGGTCCGGCACCCCGGATCCGCGTGCCGGTGCCCCGTGGCCAGGTCGACGGCCAGGTCCACGGCCGCCGGCACCGCGGCCCCCAACAGGAGCAGCGCCAGCAGGCCGCCTGCCGTGCGCCCGCTCAGGCGGCGCCGCACGGGACGATCCGTTCCACACGCGTCCGTTTCATGGACCGCATCATCACGCCGCCCCCCACCTACCACAACTCGGCACGCACGGACGCTCACACGGAGCCACGGGGGCTGCCCGAGGCGTCGAACTCGCACCACACCGCCTTGCCGTCGCCCCGGGACTCCACGCCCCAGTGCGTGGCCAGCGCGTCCACCAGCAGCAGCCCGCGCCCGGTGGTGGCGGCCTCCCCCGGAGTGCGCCGGCGCGGCCAGACGCTGGAGCGGTCCTTGACCCACAGCCGGATCCGCCGCACCGGCTCCGGCAGCACCTCCATGGTCAGCACCGCCCCGCCGTCGGTGTGCAGCAGGGCGTTGACCAGCAGCTCCCCGGCGGCCACCTCGACGTCGTCGGCGAGCTCCGGCATGCCCCAGTCCCGCAGCGCCTGCCGCAGGGCGAAGCGGGCCTCCGACAGCCCCTCCGGGTCGGCCTGGTGGATGTACTGGTGGATGCGCGGAGCCCGGTGGGTGCCCGGGTCCGGGGCCCGGCGCAGCACCAGCAGGGCCACGTCGTCGCCGGAGCCCCAGCGCTCCCAGAGCCGGTCCGAGAGGTGGTCGGCGAGCGCTCCCGCCTCCTGCGGGCCGCTGCGGACCACGTGGGCGAGGGCCTCCATGCCCTGGGTGATGGCGGTGCCGGGCTCCTCCACCAGGCCGTCCGTGCACAGCACGAGGGTCTCTCCGGGGACGAGGTCGAGCCGGGTCTCGGGGAAGTCCTCCTGCTCGAAGACGGAGGCCAGGCCGAGCGGCAGCCCGCCGCGCACGTTGGGCCAGCCCGTCCGCCCGTCGGTGTGCCGGATCAGCGGGCCGAGGTGGCCGGCGCGGACGACCCGTACGCCGCCCGTCTCCAGGTCCACCTGTGCGTACATGCAGGTCGCGAAGCGCTCGGTGTCGAGCTCGGCGAGGAAGCGGGAGGCCCGCGCCAGCACGGTCGACGGCGGGTGCCCCTCGCCCGCGTAGGCGCGCAGCGCGATCCGCAGCTGGCCCATGATCGCCGCGGCGTGGGTGTCGTGCCCCTGGACGTCGCCCACCACGATGCCGACCCGGTCGCGGGGCAGCGCGATCACGTCGTACCAGTCCCCGCCGACCTCGCGCCCGCTCCACGCCGAGTGGTAGCGCACGGCGATCTCCCCGCCGCTGATCTCCGGGATCCGCCGCGGCAGCATCGAGGCCTGTAGGCCGGTCGCGAACTCCCGCTCCTGGTCGAACAGGAGCGCCCGCTGGAGGGACTGCGCGACGATGCCGGCCAGGCCCAGGCAGAGGTTGCGCTCCTCGGGGCTGAACTCGGTGCGCTTGCGGTAGAAGAGCACCAGCCCACCGATGGCCCGGGCCTGGGCGATGAGCGGGAGGTAGGCGGCCGCGTCGAACCGGATCCGGTTCAGGTAGTCGGCGAGCAGGGGGAACTCGTCGGCCAGGGCGCTCAGCGAGGTGGCGAACCGGGCCTTGCGGGTGAGCACCGCCTGGGACAGCGGCAGGGTGCCGTCCAGCCGGGTGAACCTCCGCTCGCTGAGGATCTCCAGGGACTCCCCGCTCAACGCGATGATCTTGATGGCGCCGTTCTCCACCAGCCCCAGGGCCAGCCCGTCCGCGCCCAGCCGCTCCAGCGCCCCCGCACCGGTCAGCGTCGCGGTCACGTCGTCGACGGTCACCGCCCGCGAGAGGGCCTCGGTGGTCCGCTGCACGATCGTCGCCTGTTTGGCCCGCGCCGACTCCAACTTCCGCAGCACGGTGGCCTGGGCCAGCTCGGCCGTCGCGTCCCGGACGATCCCGACGATCCGGTCGGGCTGCCCCGCGGCGTCCCGCAGGATCCTGCCCTGGGTGTGGGTCCACTGGTCGACGCCGTCGCGCCGACGGACCGTGAAGTACGAGCCGTGCGTCTCGGCGCCCTCGTCCACCGCGGTGCGCACGGAGTCCGCCAGGCGCGCGCTGTCGATCTGCGGGATCCGAAGACCGAGGCCCTCGGGGGTCCGGTCGAACTCCTCCGGGTCCAGGTCGAGGACCGCGTACCCGGCTTCGTCCAGCTCGAACGTACCCGCGCGCAGGTCCCACTCGAAGCTGCCCATGCCGTTCAGGGCCAGCCGCTCACCGGGACCGGTCGCCGGGCCGGATCTGTCACGCTCCGCCGCTGCCACCAGACAACACCACCTAACGGCCGGGCCAGCACGGCTGGGAGATCAGCCGCTCCCACTCCTCGTCCGGATGCCCCGGAAGGGTGCGCCCGGCCTCCCGCCAGCGCTTGACCAGGGAGAGGTAGATCATCGAAGGGTCCGGTGCGGCGGGCGCGGGAGGACCGTACGGGGCGGTCCGGGGCGCAGTGGTGTGCTGTTCCGCGCGACTGGCCGGGATGCGCACCCAGCCGCGGCCCTGTGCTCGCTGCTCCGCAGTCATCGCGGACCCCTCTCACCTCACCGCAGAGACGTCTTCGGATGCCCCGCGCCGGCCCGGGCGGGCCGCGGGGTGCCGAGGGAGCCCGTCGGCCGGCGCCGGGCGCCGAGGCGCCTGTGGACTCCTTTCACCAGTCTCCCCGCCGTGAACCCCGCACCGTGCACGAATCGCATGGAAGGGCCGAATGAGGGAGCCGTCAGCAGCCCCGCGAAGAACAGTCCCGGCCACGACGACTCGAATCCGGGGCTCAGCTCCGGCGTGCCGCCGTTCCCGACCGTGTCGAGGGCGGCGCGCAGCCGGGCGTCCAGCAGGTCCAGCCGGGCCAGGTCGGGGTGGAACCCGGTGGCGGCGATGACGTGCGCGACGTCCAGCACGGCGGACTCCCCGGCCGCACTGGTCAGCCCCAGCCTGGTCCGGTCCCCCGCCGCGACGGCCCGGTGCACCCGGTGCCCCAGCAGCGTCGGGACGCTCCGCTCGAAGCGGTCCCGCAGCCACCAGGCCCCGGCGGGCCCGAGCGCGGTGGCCGCGATCCGCTCCCGCCGGGCCGCGGGCAGCCGGCGCACCGCCCACGGCAGCTCGGACCACGCCCAGGTGCGCCAGCCGCTGCCCAGGCCGCTGTGCGGGCGGCGCAGCGCCTCCAGGGCCGGGCGCTCCAGCGGCGGGGGGACGGTGTTCCAGTCGATCCGGGCCCGCCGGGCGACCAGGCAGGGCCGGGCGCCGCTCTCGGCGAGCAGGGCGGCGGTCTCCAGGGCGGCCTGCCCGGCCCCCAGCACGGCGACCTCGCGGCCCGCGAACCGGCCGAGGTCGCGGTGGGCACTGCTGTGCGAGTAGTGCCCGGGCGGCAGCTCGCGCAGCGCTCCGGGGTGGCGGGCGAAGGGCATGACCCCGACGGCGACGGCCACCGTCCGGGCGAGCAGCGGGGGCCCTTCGGCGGTGCGGATGCGGAAGCCGTCTCCCTGGGGGGTGACCTCGGTGACGGTCACCTCCTCCACCTCCGGCACCGCCCGGCGGGCGAACCACATGCCGTACGCGCTGAACGCGCCGATCGGCAGCGGACGGCCGTGCTCGGCCGACAGCCCCCGGCCGGCGCAGTACTCGGCGAGGGTGTGGCGGCCGCCGGGCGCCGAGAGGTTCGAGGACCAGGGCTCGGACTTCAGGTACATGCCGTCGGGCATGTGGTCCCGCCACGAGGCCATGGGGCGACCGAGCACCCGTACGCCGATGCCGGCCGCCACCGCGTGCGCGGCGATCGACAGCCCGTACGGACCTGCGCCGACCACGACGAGGTCGTCCATCCGCGTCACCGCTGTCCCTCCGCTCTCATGGATCCCCCATCGTTCGCCGGGGCGGTACGGGGCCGGCCGGAGTCGTGCGCGCCGCCATCTCCGGCTTCCCGGAGCCCGGCGGCTCAAACGCCGACACGGCCCGTGTCGCCCGCAGGGGGCACGGCCCCGCCTGCCGGCCGGTCACCGCGTCACCAGCTCGTCCTCGGCGGCGGCCGCCGGCGGGCCGGGCGGGTGCGGGACGACCGGCGTCGCCGACCCGGGCGCGGCCGGTGCGACAGCCGCCCCGGGGGCGGGTACGGGCGCCGTGGGCACGCCAGGGGCACCTGGCCCACCCGGCACGGAAGGCGCCGGCGGCGGGGCCGGCACGGCGGGCTGTCCGGGCCCCGCCCGGTCGCCGTCGCGCTGGCGCGGGGCACGCTGGCGCGGGGCACGCACCACCGCGCGCGCCGTGCGCCGCCCGTGCGCCGGGATCCCGCGCAGGACGCGCGCCCCCTTGTCCGCGCCCCGCCCGAGGAACGCGGTGAGCATCGCCAGGAACGGCAGCAGGTCGTCCGCCGCGAACCAGGCAGCCTCCGTCCGCCCCTTCGCGCGCCGCCGCCCCGGCCCGCGCCCGGCGCCCGGCTCCCCGGCCGGGCCGGGCCGCCGTCCGCGCCGCCGCAGCGGCAGCTGCCGCCCGCGCAGCGACGCCAGCAGCGCGTAGTTCTCCGCGACGAACACCCGGCCCGGCCCCCCGGACTGCGCGGGCACCTGCTGGCCCGTCAGATCGAGGTACATGGCCTGGACGACGTCCAGCCCGGCCTCGTCCGTGAACAGCCGGAACTGGGCCCCGGGCCGCGGGTTGAAGTCCACCAGCCGGAAGCAGCCGCTCTCGTCCCGCCGGAAGTCCAGGTCCAGGATGCCCTGGTAGCCGAGGCGTTCGGCGATCCGCAGCCCCGCCTCCTCCACCGCCGGGTCGGGCAGCCAGCGCCCCACCGCCGTCAGCCCCGTCCGCACCGGCCAGGACAGCTCCTTGCGGCCCGACCCCGCGAGCAGCGGCCGCCCGCCCCGGCCGAACGCGCCGTGGAAGAACCAGTCCGTGTCGGCGCCGGCGGGCAGGAACCGCTGCAGCAGCAGCCGGCTCCCGGCCTCGGCGGAGCGCTCGTACAGCCGGCGCGCCTCCGCGGCGGTGTGCACGAGGGTGGTGCTGCGCAGGCCGGAGCCCGTCGGCAGCAGCCAGGGCCGGCTCCACTTGGCGACCGCGGGCAGCCCGAGCCGCCAGGCCGCCTCGGCCGCCTCCGCCCCGCTCCCGGGGATCACGGTCTCCGGGTGCGGGATGCCCCAGCGCGCGCAGAGCAGCGACAGCTCGGCCTTGTCGGCCACCCTGGCCGGCAGGCCGTCGGGTTGGTGGGGGATCCGGAACCGCCCCTCCAGCATCGGCGCGATCCGCGCGACGGCGATGGCGCTCAAGTCGTCCATCGCGATGAGCACGGCGGGCTGCCCGATCCGCTCCGACACCCCGGCCAGGCACTCCCCGAGCGCCTCCGGCGCCTCCGGGTCGAGCCCGCCCGGTGGCCCCTCGTGCAGCGCGCGCACGTACCGCGAGCGCCCCATGGGACCTCCCCCGGCCTCGACGACGGCATGGACCTCCACGCCCTTGCGCCCCAGGGATCTGACGGCGCCGAGGGTTCCGTGGTGGAACGGATTCCGGTCGAGTCTGAGCACAACAGCGGGCACGTGGCCGGAGAACTCGTACATGGGAAGGGTGTCTTTCACCTAGTCGGACCAAGCAGGGATGGTGCGCAACTGCGAATGGCCTACGGCGGCCGTCACCGGACAGGCCGTTCGTCGGATGTGATGCCTAACGTCTTGGGCAAGCACACCGATTCAGGAAAGCCCTGGAGATGCCATGCCCGGAACACATCGCCGCCTGGCGAGCACCTGCATCGGTACGGTCACGGCCGGGCTGCTCGCCACCGGAGCCGCGCTCGCGGCCCCCGACGACGAGCAGCCGAAGGCCCCGGACACCGCGATGGGGGCCTACCTGGACTTCGGCCCGGCCGGGGTCGCGCGGATCCCGTTCCTGTCGAACTGGCTCGGCGGCAAGGAGATCCGCGTCGGCCACACCTATCTGCCGGGCGACCGCTGGGCCGGCATCGAGGGGAACGTCGACTTCCTGGACGACTGGGCCGACTGGCGCCGGGCCAAGTCGGACCGGCTCTTCGTGCTCAACGTGCCCATGCAGGAGCGCAACGAGGGCCGGGTGCCGGACCAGCAGGTGGCCCGGCTGATCCGGGAGGGCGCCGCGGGCCGGTTCGACGGGCACTTCAGGAAGCTGGCCGAGCGACTGGTGGACCTGGGCGTGCCGGACACGGTGATCGTGCTCGGCTGGGAGATGAACGGCACCACCTACACCCACCGGTGCGCGCCGGACCCGGACAAATGGAAGGCGTACTGGCGGCGCATCGTCACCACGATGCGCTCCGTCCCCGGCCAGGAGTTCACCTTCGACTTCGCCCCCAACCGCGGGTCGGACGCGATCGGCTGGACCCGCTGCTACCCGGGTGACGACGTCGTCGACGTCATCGGCATGGACTCCTACGACCAGGGTCCGGGCCGCACCTTCGACGAGTACATCACCCAGCCGTACGGGCTCCAGCACCACGTCGACTTCGCGAAGGCACACGGCAAGCGGATCTCGTACCCGGAGTGGGGGCTGTTCCGCCGCGGGGACAACCCGGAGTACGTGCGGCGCATGCTCCGGTGGATCGAGCAGCAGAAGCCGGTCTACCACACCATCACGGACTACTGCCCGCACGGCGTGTGGCAGTGCAAGCAGAACCCGCTGTCGGCGAAGGCGTTCCGCAAGGCGCTCACGCCCGAGGTCCCGGACCCGGGGGTCCCGACGCCGGTGGTCCCGACGCCGGTCCTCCCCACGCCGGTCGTGCCGACCCCCGTGAGCCCGACCCCGGTGGTCCCGACCCCGGACGTGCCCAACCCGCACGTCCCAACCCCGGACGTGCCCACACCGGCCGTGCCCACACCCGAGGTCCCGGTCCCGCTCCCGACCCCCGTCCTGCCGGTGCCGAAGCCCTCGCCGCTGGTTCCCTCGCCCGAGGCACCCGCCGTGACCCCGGCCCCGGTCGAGACCACCCCCGGGTCCCCTGAGCCGAAGCCCGAGCCCAAGCCGCAGCCCTCGGCCGAGGAACCCGAAAGCCCGGCACCCGAGAGCCCGGCGGCGTCGCCCGTCGCCCCGAGCCCCGTCGCCCCGAGCCCCGTCACGCCGAGCCCCGTCACGCCGAGCCCCGCGGCACCGAGCCCGGCCGTGCCCGGCCCGGTGCCGCCCCGGCCGACGCCGGTGAACAGCACGCAGTGGTGCGTGCCGCTCACCTTCGGCGACTGGCTCTCCAAGCTGGTCGGCAAGCAGTCGGTCTGCATCACCCTCGACTGGGACCGGGACTCCGGTTTCTGGCCCTGGTAGACCCGTCATCGCACCCGCAGTTCGTTGAGCCGTGCCCGCCAGTCCCGGGCGGCCGGCAGCGCCTCGCGCAAGACGTCCACCGCCCGCTCGCGCCCCGTCACCTGCGACTCGTGCAGTCGCAGCAGGGGCGCGAGCGCCGTCCGGGCCATCAGGAACCGCTGGTTGACGACGGTGTCGGGCCGCCAGTGGTTCTTGTACGGTTCGCTGCCGCGCAGGAAGCTCACCACCGGGCGGCCCTCCGCCAGGGCCCGGCGGGCCTCGTAGCGCAGCAGCAGCGTCGCCACGTCCACCTTCCGCGCCCGCAGGTCCGGGTCGGCCCCGTACAGGTACCCGCCGCTGAGCGTCCCCGACAGCAGAGTGACGTTGGCCGCCACCACCTTCCCGTCGAGCCGGAACTCGGTCAGCCGGCCCTCCCCCGCGCGCACCATCCGCCGGGTGGCCCGGGTCAGGTGCTCGGCGAAGCGGGGCTTGAGGTGCTCCGGCGTCACCCCGCGGCCGCGCCACTGCTCCTCGTGGAGCCGCAGCAGGGTCCGCACGGCCCCGGGCACCTCGTGCTCGGTGACCTCGTGCTCCTCGATCCCGGCCGCATCGGTCTTGCGGAGCTTGGCCCGCACCCGCTGGGCCCCGGAGGCCGGCATCCGCTTGACCAACTCGTCGAAGGGCAGCGCGGGCAGCTCCATGCACGTGGAGTCGGCGAGCTTGCTGCGCGCGCCCGGCCACTGCTCGTACACCGCCTCCGCGGACGCCCCGGGCCGCACCTCGCGCAGGTCGACGACGGCGCCGCGCGCCGCCCGGTGCAGCCCCCGGGCCAGCGCGGGCACGACCTGGTCGGCGTGCCCGTCGGCCACGAGCACGTCGGAGTGGTCGGTGATGCCGCCGCCGAGCGGCACCAGCAGCGGCAGCGGCCGGTGGACGAGCATCAGCGGGGCGGCGCCGACCAGTTCCCCGTCGCGCCGCACGAGCACGATCCGCAGCCGCCCGTCCCGGCCGTACGACAGCCACCACGAGTGCAGCCAGGCGTGGCTCTGGAAGGGGGTGGCGGTACGACAGGATCGGAACAGCCGGTTCCAGGGCTCGGCCAGTGCGGCGAACTGCCGGGGGTCACGGCACAGCGTCACCGACAGGGCCCCGGTGGAGCCCTGCGTCATCGCACGGACTCCTTCTCCTTGGCTTCCGCGTGCTCGCCCTGGGCCGGCAGCGTGGGCGTGGCGGTGACCTCGACGGCGGCCTCCTCCTGCCGCGGCGGCTGCTCCTGCCGCCGCTCCTCCTGCCACGGCTGCTCCTCGTCCTCCTGCCTGCGCCCGCGGCCGGGCCGGGCGAGCAGCCACAGCCCGCCGAGCAGCCCGCCCGCGCACAGTCCGACGGCCCCGGCGACCGGGGCGGACGGCGAGGCCGGGTCGGCCGGGGCCACGGCCTGGCTGAACAGCAGCAGCTGCACACCGGTGTTCTTGGCTGCCTGGTTGCTGCTCAGCGACAGCGCGTCGGCCACCGAGTTGGCGATGTCGGCGGCCTCGGCGGCGCTCGTGGAGGTGCCGGTGATGGCGATCATCGGGGACTCGGGGGAGGTTTCGGCGCGGACCTGGGTGCGCAGCCGGCGGGCGTCCAGGCCCGCGCGGGGCTGGGCGTACGCGAGGGTGGAGCTGCTGGTGGCGATGCGGCCGTAGGCCTGGGCGAAGCCGAGGGCGGTGGCCGGCTCGGTGGTGTCGTCCGGCACGGCGACGACATAGCTCGTGGCGGCGTACTCGGGCGCCTTGAGGACCCCGTACGCGCCGCCCGCGGCCAGCCCCAGCACGGCGGCGACGGGCAGCGGCCACCAGGAGGGCAGCGGCAGCAGCCGTACCCGGCGGCGTCGGTGGTCGGACTTCTTCTGCTCGGCGGTGTCGGCCATGTGCGTGCTCACTTCCTGGGTGAAGAGGTGTTCCTCCCGGGCCCGTTCGGGACCCGGGGCATGCGGTTCAGTCCCGGTCGCCGGGTGCCGGCCGCGGCTCGTGCGCGGGGCCCGGCGTCCCCGCCGGCGCGGGCGTCCGGTCGGCGTCCCGCTCGGTGGCCGCGGCGGAGGCGGCCGAGGCGGTCGAGGCGGTCGAGGCGGTAGATGCAGTGGAGGCGGCGACCGTGGCCTCCGTGGGGGCCGCCGCACCGGACGCCGGGTCCGGGGCCGGCGCCGCCGACACCACCGCCGCGGGGCGGGGGACGCGGGGAGCCGGCACCCGGTCGGCGAGGGCCAGCCGGTAGACGTCGAGCAACTGCTCCGCGCTGCGCGCGATGTCGTAGCGCCGGACCACGGGCGGCGGCGGCAGCCGCGTGGCCCCCGCCTCCATGTGTCCGCGCAGGGCGGCGACCAGTTCCTCCGCCCCGGTGCCGATCCGCCGGGCGCCCGGCGCCTGCGCCGCCGGCAGGTCGTCGATCGCCGGGCAGGTGACGTGCAGCACCGGCAGCCCGGCCGCCAGCGCCTCCACCACCGCCAGCCCGAACGCCTCCTCCCGCGACGGGGACACGAACACGTCCATCGCGGACAGCAGCGCCGGGATCCCGGGCGTGCGCCCGTCCGGGCCCTCGCCCAGCGGGTCCCGCTCCCCCACCAGGTGGATCCGGTTCTGCGCGCCGAGCTCGGCGGCCAGCCGGCGCAGCGCGGCCCGCTCGGGCCCCTCCCCGGCCAGCAGCAGGTGCGCGCCCGGGAGCGCCGCCACCGCCCGGACCAGCGCGTCGAACCGCTTGCCCGGCACCAGCCGGCCGACGCCGCCGACGACGAACGCCCGCTCCGGCAGCCCGGTCCGGGCCCGCGTGGACCGGCGCGCGCCGGCGTCGAAGCGGAACCGGGCGGCCTCGATCCCGTTCGGCACGACGCGCACCCGGGCCTCGGGCACGCCCCAGCCGGCCAGCCGGGCCGCGACCGTGTCGGACACGGCCACCGTCGCCGCGCCCAGCCGCTCGCTCGCCAGGTACAGGGCCCGGACCCCGCCCGTGAGCGGCCGGCCCTCGATCTCGGCGTCGCCGAGGGAGTGCTCGGTGGCCACGATCGCCCCGGCGCCCGCGAGCCGGGCCGCGAGCCGCCCGTACACGCAGGCCCGGTACAGGTGCGTGTGGACGAGGTCGTAGCCGCCCCGCCGGATGAACCGGGCCAGCCGGGGCAGCGCCCCCAGGTCCCGGTTGCCCTGCATGCCGAGGTGCACCACGCGCACCCCGTCGGCCCGCAGCCCGTCGGCCACCGGCCCCGGGTTGGTCAGGGTCAGCACGTCGCAGCGCATGGGCAGGTGCCGCAGCAGCAGTCGGAGCTGCTGTTCGGCCCCGCCGACGCCGAGCCCGGTGATGACGTGCAGCACCCGCAGGTCCTCGATCGGCGGCAGCGGCTTCACCGGTGCACCGCCCGGCCCAGCTCCCGCGCCCGGTGCCGCAGCTGCTTGATCCGCAGCCGCCCGCCGCCGTCGGCCTGGCTGACGTGCGTGCGCGGCAGGGCGTGCGGGCCGGTCAGCCGCCCGGGGTCGATGGCACAGGCGTACGCGTACCCGGCGGCCCGCGTCGCGTGGACGACCCGCGCGTCGAGGTAGCCGTACGGGTAGCAGAAGCCCTCGGGCAGCGTCCCGGTGAGCTCCCGCAGCAGTTCCCGGCTGCCGCGCAGCTCCTGCTGGAGCACGTCGTCGGAGACGGCGGTGAGGTCCTGGTGGAGCAGCCCGTGGGAGCCGATCTCCTGCCCGGCGGCGGCGACCTCCCGGATGCCCTCCGCGGTGAGCAGTGATCTGCGCGGCCCCAGCGGATCCCACACGTTGTCCACGCCGAGCCGCCCGGGCAGCACGAACAGGGTGGAGGTGCACTCGTGGTGGCGCAGCAGCGGCAGCGCCCCGGTCAGGTAGTCGGTGTAGCCGTCGTCGAAGGTCAGCCCGACCAGTCCGGTGCCGCGGCCGGCGGCGCGGGCCCGCAGCAGTTCGCCGACGGAGACCCCGCGCAGGCCGCGCGAGCGCAGCCACTGCAGCTGGGCCTCCAGGGTGCGGGGGGTGACGGTGATGCCGTACGGGTCCTCGGCGGGATCGGTGAACTCGGTGACCGAGTGGTACATCAGGACCCACGGCGAGGCGGCGGTCCGGCGGGCGGGAGCCATCGCGGCGGCCGGTGCCGTGTCGGTGTCAGCGGGCATTGCGGAACCTCTGGGTCGTGTGGGCGATCTGGGCGGACAGGGTGGTGATCTCGAGCGCCCGTATGGCCGTGCCTGCGGCCGTGAACATGGCGGGGACCAGCAGGCAGCCGAGCGCGGCGCTGAGCAGCGGGTCGGGGATCATCGGGCCGGCGATCCAGCCGGTGCCGCCGGCGGCGAGGGAGGCGACGGCAAGCCGGCCGATGCTGAGGGCGACCCTGCGGACCTGGATCGCGATGATCCGCCGGCCGATGCCGAGGAGCAGCAGCACGGCGGTGGTGGAGATCCCGGCCGCGTTGGCGCCGGCGAGGCCGTAGACGCCCCACCAGCGGACAGCGGCGGCCCCGCCCGCGATGTTGACGAGGAGTCCGGCGCCCATCGCGAGCGCCGGGAACCAGGTGGGCCGGGCGGTCGCGAAGAAGGGCCGGCTGAGCGCGCCGACAAGGCAGTGGCCGAGCAGCCCGAGGCCGTAGACCCGCATGACGGCGGCGGTGGCCCGGGTGTCCTCGGGGGTGAAGGCGCCCCGCTGGAAGAGGACCTCGATGATCTGCGGGGCGTAGCCGATGACCAGGGCGGTGCCCATGAGGACGGCGAGGCAGGACAGCGCCAGGTCCTGTTCGACGCGCCGGCGGGCCTTCTCGCGTTCGCCGCCGGCCATGGCCTGCGCGACGACGGGGAAGGTGACGGTGCAGATCATCAGGGACAGCACCATCGGCATCTGCGCGACCTTCTGCGCGTAGTTCAGGTGCGAGATGGCCCCGGGCGGCAGGGACGCGGCGAGGAACCGCTCGACGAGCACCTGCGACTGCCGGAACACGGCGAAGCAGATGACGGGGGCGATCACGCCGAGGGCGATCAGGGTGGGCCGGTCCCGGTCGCGCTGGCTGCGCGGAGCGGCGGCCTTGGCCCGCGGCGCACCGAAGCCCACGTTCCGGATGAAGGCGGGCAGTTGGACGCAGACCATCAGCAGCCCGCCGACGGCGACCCCGGCGGCCGCGGCCCGCACGCCCCACGCGGCGTGCAGGGCGATCATCGTGGCGATGATCCCGACGTTGTACGAGAGGTAGATCGCGGCCGGCGGCACGAAGGAGCGGTGGGCCCGCAGGGCGGCGCTGAAGTAGCCGGCCAGCCCGAAGGACAGCACGGTCAGCGCGGTGAGCCGGGTGCACTCGACGGCGAGGCCCGGGTCCGGCAGCCCGGGCGCGATGACGGAGACGACCAGCGGGGCGGCGACGACCAGGACGGACGCGACGACGGCCAGGAACACCGCCAGCCGCGGCAGGGTGGCCCGCACCAGCAGCCGGACCGGGTCCTGGGCCCGGGCCTCCGTCCGGCTGAGCCCGGCCCGGCCGGCCGCCCGCCGGGCCAGGGCGTGGCTGAACGCGGGCACCATCAGCAGCGCCATGGCGTCCTCGATCAGCAGGGTCGAGGCCATCTCCGGGACGGTCCAGGAGATGAGGAAGGCGTCGCTGTCATGTCCGGCGCCGAAGAGGTGGGCGATGGTCTGGTCCCGGACTAGCCCGAGCACCGAGCCCGCGGCGGTCAGCCCGGCGGTGACGGCGGCGGCCTTGGCCAGGAACCGGCCGAGCGGAGCGGACGCGCCGCGGTCGGGACCGGAGCCGGAGCCCGGGCCGGGCGACCCGCCGGGCGCGGCGGGGGGCCCGGGCGGGAGCGGCCCGGGGGCGGGCGCCTGGGCGGCCGCCGGGGCGGACTGCGGCGGCTGCGCGTCCCCGGGCGGGCTCGGCGGACGGCCCGCAGCCGCGGCAACGTCGGTCGCCGCGGCTGCGGGCCGCCTCCAGGGCGTCGTATCGGTCACCGGCCGGCCGCACCGGAAACGGCGCGCGGGCCCGCCGGGGACGGCAGGGCCCACCAGGCCGCAAGCCCGATGATCACTCCGGTGAGGACGGTGGACGGCCCGCCGATGTCCGCGTAGAGGAAGTCGGTGAGCTGCCACACCAGGAGCCCGATCGCGATCAGTCCGCAGTCGCGCATCGCGCGGTCCGAGCGGTCCGAGCGGTCCGAGCGGTCCGAGCGGTCCGAGCGGTCCGAGCGGTCCGAGGCACCCGTATCGCCCCTGTCGACCGTATCGGGCGCGCGCCCCGCGGCGTACCGGCGGAGCCCGGCGACGAGCAGCGCCGCCCAGCCGCCCGCCAGCGCCAGCAGCCCGATCAGCCCCTGCTCGCCGAGGACCAGCAGGTACATGTTGTGCGGGGACAGCAGCGGCTGGCGCACGTACCCCTGCCCCGCGCCGGCGGTGTCGCTTCCGGAGGACAGCCCCAGCGAGGCGTGGCCGTCCCGGTGCGCGGGGAACCCCTTGAGGCCCACGCCCGCCGCGGGCCGCTCCTGCCACATCGCCTCGGCGGCGGCCCACATCGTGTAGCGGTCGGTCACCGACTGGTCGGGGGCGCTGGAGACCTGCGTGATCGAGGTCAGCCGCTCCGTCACCATTGCGGACCCGACCCCGAACCCGCCCACCAGCACCACGCCGAGCGCGGTGAGCGCCAGCAGCACCCGCACCCCCCGCCGGATCCCGGCCAGCAGCATCACCAGCACCGCGGTCCCGGCGGTGGCGATCCACGAACCCCGGCTGAACGACAGCACCAGTGGCACCACCAGCAGCAGCGCCGTGCCGCCCGCCACCCGGCGCACCGGCCCCGGCAGGCCCGGGGCCAGCGCCGCGGCCGTCGCCACGACCAGCCCGTACGCCACCACGGTGGCCATGCCCATCACGTCGCCGGGGCCGAAGGTGCCGACGGCCCGGACGTCCGCGCCCTGGTAGGAGGCGCCGGTGTGGGTCAGGTACTGCACGACACCGACCGCGCCCTGCACCAGGGCCAGCACCGTGAAGCACCCGGCGGCGACCCGGAACTCCCCGGCGTCGCGCACCAGCAGCACGACCGCCACCGGCACCAGCACGAACACCTGGAGGTAGCGCACGAACCCCGGCAGGGCCGCGTACGGGTCCCCCGCGGTCGCGGTCGCCACGGCCAGCCCCACGGCGGGCACCCCCAGCACCGCCACCGCGAGCGGGCTCAGCACCCGCACCCGGCCGCGCAGCGCCTGCAGCGCGCACACCAGCACCAGCACCAGCGAGGCCGCGTCGCCCGGGCCGACCTTGCCGGAGGCGCTCGCATCGCCGGCGGGGACCGGGACCAGCAGCATCAGGACGGTCGCGGCGAGCGGCAGCAGCGGCCAGTGCCGGCGCACCAGCCGCGGCAGGTCCGGCCGGGCTCCGGCGACGCCGATCGTCGTCACGGCGAGGCTCATGGTCAGCTGCCCCCCAACCGGAAGCGGAAGAAGGAGGCCGCGGTGCGGGCGAGGATCCACAGGTCCTGCCACAGCGACCAGGTGTCGATGTAGTGGTTGTCGAAGCGGGCCCGGTCCTCGATGGAGGTGTCCCCGCGCAGCCCGTTGATCTGCGCGAGCCCGGTGATCCCGACGGGCATCCGGTGCCGGGCCTCGTAACCGGGGTGCACGCTGCTGAACTTCGCGACGAAGAAGGGCCGCTCCGGCCGGGGGCCGACCAGGCTCATGTCGCCGCGCACCACGTTCCACAGCTGCGGCAGCTCGTCCAGCGAGGACTTGCGCAGGAAGGACCCGACCGGGCTCATCCGGTTGTCGCCGGCGACGGTCCACCGCGTGGCGGACTCGTGCTCGTCGGCGCGCAGCGTGCGGAACTTCAGCAGGGTGAAGGGGCGCCCGTACAGGCCGACCCGCTCCTGACGGAAGATCACCCCGGGCCCGTCGGCGATCCGTACGGCCAGCGCGCACACCCCCATCAGCGGTGCGACGGCGATCAGCGCGCACAGGGCGAGGGCGCTGTCGAGGCCCCGCTTCACCCCGCGCTCCAGCTGCCGGGCGGGGCGCGGCAGCAGCGGCTGGACGGCGTACCCCCACAGCTGGTCGGCGGGCTGGGCGACCCGCATCCCGGTGACCTTGGCGGTTCCGGCGGGGTCGGCGAGCCAGAGCCGGCAGCCGTGGTCGTGGAAGAGGCGGACGAGGGAGGCGGTGTGCTCGTCCGACTCCGGCGGCCGGGTGAACACCGCGTCCCGGACGGAGTTCTGGATGACCGCGCGCCGGACGTCCTCGTGGGTGGCGAGGACCGGCATCGCTCCGTCGCCGTCGACACCGGCACCGGTGTCGGCGAGCCCGACGGGCCGCAGCCCGTACTCGGGGTGCCCGTGCAGGGCGGCGGCGACCGCGGCCGCCCCGGCACCCGGGCCGACGACGAGGGCCGAGGCGGGCCGGCGGCGACCGGAGCGGCGCCGGAGCTGGTTGACGAGCCCGCGGCCCGCGCACACCAGGGCGGTCTGCAGGCAGACGGCGGCCAGCAGCGCCCACCAGCCCAGCGCCTGGCGGGGGTCGGCGGCGGCGACCACGGCGGCGGCCACGCACCACAGGGCGGCCGCCCGCGCGGCCAGCGCGGGCAGTTCGAGCAGGGCGGACGGGGCCAGGCGCGGCCGGTACAGCCCGGCCTGCGCGTGCAGCAGGGCGACCAGGACGGCGAGCGGTCCGGCCGCCTCGCCCGGGAGTTCCAGCCCGGGCGAGGCGGCCGTGGTCAGTGCGGCGGCCAGCGCGTCGGCGGCCAGCAGCGGGAGCGCCCCGTGGCGGCGCCGGTCCCGCCGCTGCCGCACGAGCGGCCCGGCCTGGTCGGCCCGGGGGCGGCGCGGGGGGTGGATTGCGGTGACGGTCCGTCGGACGGCGGCCGTGCCGGCGGCACCGGCCGCGTGCCCCGTGCCGCCCTGTCCGGTGTGCCGGGGGGGTGCGCTGTCCATCGTCATCGGCTGATGCGCTCCTGGTTCGAGAGCCGGGGCCTGCCCAGCAGTTCGTGGTACAGACCGGTGACCGCGTCCGTGGTCCGCCGCACGTCGAATTCGGTCCGGGCGTGCTGCTGGGCCTGCTCGCCGAGTTCGGCGAGCAGCCGCGGCTCGGCGAGCAGCCGTCCCAGGGCCTTGGCCAGGGCCGTCGGGTCCTCCGGCGGCACCAGGCAGAGCCGTCCCTGGCCGGGTGGCAGGCTCTCCCGGGCACCGCTGACGTCGGAGACCAGGACCGGGCGGCCGCAGGCCATGGCTTCCAGCGGGGCGAGCGCCATGCCTTCCCACCGCGACGGCAGTACAACGAGATCGGCGGCCCGAAGCCACGGTCGGATGTCGGCGGCCCCGCCGGCGAAGAGCACCCCGGGCGGGGCCGTACGGCGCAGCCTCTCGGTGTCGGGGCCGTCCCCCACGAGGGCGAGTCGGGCCTCGGGAAGGTTGCCGCGCACCTCCCGCCAGGCGCGCAGCAGCACGTCCTGGCCCTTCTGCCGGCAGAGCCGGCCCACGCAGACGACGAGCGGCCCGTCACCCAGGAAGGCGGCGGGCAGGGGGAGTTCGGCGCGGGCGGCGCAGCGGTCATCCGCCCGGTCCGGGGCGCCGGGTCGGTAGTGGTCCAGGTCCACTCCGTTGCGGATCACCGACCAGCGGGCGGCGATCCCCTCGGCCTCGCCGACCCGGCGCTCGGCCTCGCTGACGCAGAGCACCCGGTCGGCCCAGCGAACGCCGTAGCGCTCCCAGCGCCGGGCGAGGGCGCCGGTGGCACCGCCGACCGCGTCGAAGGACCAGGCGTGCGGCTGGAACACGGTGGGGACGCGCCCGCGGGCGGCGAGCCGGCCGGCCAGTCCGGCCTTGGCGCTGTGGGCGTGCAGGACGTCGGGGCGGGCCCGGCGGATGACCCGGCGGGCGCCGACGACCTCGGCGGCCAGGTCGGGTCCGGGGGCGCGGCCGGCCCGCCAGGCGAGCACCTCGGCGCCGGCGGCGCGGGCTTCCTCGGCGAGGCGGCCCTCGCGCGGGCAGCCGACGACGGCGCGCAGGCCGGCGGCCGTCTGGGCGCGCACGAGGTCGACGACGACGCGGGCGACCCCGCCGTCGACGGGCTGGACGAGGTGCAGGACGGTCAGGGCGGGTGCGGTCGGGGGCTGCGCGGGGCAGGGTTGTTCGGGGGCAGGCTGTGTCGGCACGCGGAGCGGTCTCCTACGTTCAGCGGCGCGCGTCGGTCTGAACGAAGAGCACGCCGAGGAATTGGCCCTGGCTTTCGCCCGTGAACCTGAAGTTCAGGCTGTGGGCGCCACCGGAGAGGGCGGGACTCAGGTCGAACACGTCCGCGTCATATCCGAGGTTGTTCAGGTGTTCGGGCTGTCGCGCGGACGAGGGGCGCCCGAATTCCGTGATAGTGGAATTCATGACGTCGTTGAAGGGGTTTTCTTCGTCACTGACATCGGTGCGGCGTCCGGAGTCGGCGATCACGGTGAGTGAGTCCCCGAGGGTGCCCCGGTCGCCGTCGTACGCCACGATGCCGGCCTTGCCCGAGGCGCCTGCCGGCGCGTCCACCCCCGAAATCTCGATCGCCTCGCCCGCCGCCTCCCCGGCTCCGGCACCGAGGCCCTCGAAGCCGTCCCACAGCGAGATCCGGCGCAGCGGCTCCTGCGGGTGCTCGTAGGCGACGACCATCGTCCAGCCGCCCCAGGCACCCACCTCGGACTGGCCCATCGCGATGTTGAGCTGGGCCACCGTCCACATCCCGGCACCGCCCTTGCGGACCAGCGGGGTGACGTCGGCCGAGGCCTGGTACGCGTCGCTCCCCTCGTCCGTGCGGTGCCCGATCACGGTGTCGGCCAGCACTTCCTTGTACGCGCCGCCCGGCTCGGCGACCAGCACCCGCCCGTTGTCCTCCGGCGGCTTCTGCTCACCGACGCGCAGGTTCCCGCCCCAGTACAGGCGGGCGTACGAGACCTTCGCCCCCTGCGGGACCTTCAGTTCGGCGCGGGTGGAGTTGTAGGTGTCGGGGTCCTTGTCGACCTCGCTGTAGAACATCTCGAAGTCGCTGTTGACCGCCGTCGCGCCCTTCTTGACCTCGGCGCACGGCGCGGCGTCGGGGGCCGCCTCCTTGCGGCAGCTGATCGAGGAGTTGGAGGCCCGGACCAGCCCGCCGTGCTGCACGGACTGGTAACGCTGGGTGAACGGGACCTGGGGTGCTTCCTTGGGGCCCGGCGGCGCCTCGGCGCCCGCGGCGGGGACGGTGGCCGAAAGTGCGAGGCAGGACAGGAGGCCGAGCGTTCCGAGGATTCTGCGGGAGGAACCCATGATCCTGTCTCCATTTTCGATCAAGGGGGACAAAACAGGAGTGAACTTTGTCAGAAACCCGACCCGGAATCACGCCGGACTCGCATGTACGGCCTTTTGGGCGATACCTCGCACCCTCGCAGGCGGCGAGTCGTTAATGCGGGTGCACCGTTGTTCGAACCGAAAGGAAAGTACAGAGATGAAGAAGAGCCTGGTGCGCGGCACCACCGCGGCAGCCGCCGGCGCGGCGGTCCTGATGGGCGGCGCGGGCCTCGCCTCCGCGAACGACGCCACCGCGGGCGCCCTCGCCGCCGGGTCCCCCGGCGTGATCTCCGGCAACTCGGTCCAGGTCCCAATCAACATCCCGATCAACATCTGCGGCAACAGCGTCAACGTCGCGGCCCTGCTGAACCCGGCGTTCGGCAACGTCTGCCTCAACCGCTGACCGCACACCCGAGCGTCAACCGCGCCGTCCGAAACGGCGGCATCCGGGTGAAGCGACGCAACCCGGGCCGGCGGCGCCCCGTTGACCCGGGTGCTCAAGTACCGGGCAATCCTGCAAAAAAGGGACCACAATGATCAAGAAGATGATGGCCACGGCGGCGGCCGCGGCCTCGGTCGTGGGCATCGGTGCCGCCATGGCGCCGCAGGCGATGGCCATCGGGAACGACAACGGCATCAACACCGTCAACGGCAACGGCGCCTCCCAGATCTACGGCAACCAGGCCACCTACGGGAACATGAGCCCGCAGATGGCGCTGATCCAGGGCTCCTTCAACAAGCCCTGCATCGCCCTGCCCGCGAAGGTCAACGCCCAGTCGCTCCTCGCCCTGGTCAACGTCGGCGTCCAGGACATCCCGATCCTGTCCAACCCGATGAACCAGCAGTGCACCGAGAACTCCACCCAGGCCAAGGGCGACGAGCCGCTGTCGCACATCCTGGACAACATCCCGGTCCTCTCCGGCAACGCCTCCGCCGGCAGCTGACCCTCCCCCGCGCCACCGAGGCCGTCGCACCCGCCGGGTCGCGGCGGCCTCGCCACGTGCGGGCCCGCCCGGCCCGGGAATTCACCGCGCAAATACGCGCCGAATTCCCGGCGCCAGGGCGCCCGCCGCCGGGGAAATTCCGGCGACGCCCCGGAAAACCGGGGGTTTCCTTTTCACCGCCCACTCGTTGTTGTTTCTGCAGTGGAAAAGCCGCTGCGGGAAAGGATCGAAATCACATGACGTACAAGAAGGCAGTGGTGCTGGCCGCCGGCGTTCTCATGGCCGCCGGTGCCGCCTCCCCCGCCATGGCCGACTCGGTTGCCGACGGTCAGGCCGTGGGCTCCCCCGGCGTGGCGTCCGGCAACCTCGTCCAGGTTCCGGTCAACGTCCCCGTCAACCTCTGCGGCAACACCGTGAACATCATCGCCCTGCTGAACCCCACGTTCGGCAACACCTGCGTCAACGCCTGACGAAGCGGCTGCGCCCGCGGGGCGAACCTCCTCGGGGTGGGGGGGGGGGGGGGGGGGGGGGGGGGGGGGGGGGGGGGGGGGGGGGGGGGGGGGAGAGGGAGGGGGGGGGGGGGGAAGAGGAGGAGGACG